>JAGHJM010000018.1 GCA_017886645.1 Clostridia bacterium | reverse complement strand
TTAGATCGTAATTATAATAATAAGATAAAATAAAACTATAAATGGAAGTTAGAAATCAAAAACAATAATTTATAGTACTTTAAATATGGATAAAAAGAAAAATTTATGATATCCATATCAAAAGAGCATTAGTGCAAAATAATGTAAAAGTTTACCAATTTTTACAGTGAACTATGGTAGTAAAATAAATATTAAGATAGTCAGTTGATAGAGTAGCTTTTTTTCTACTTTTTCTTTTTCCAGAAAAGTATGATATAATTTAGTAGATTTATGAGGAAGTGATTACGATGAATAATGAAAAAATACCAACAAATACCAATATTAATTGCTTGATACCGATTTATTTAACCCCTCTGAGAAGTCCTTATAAATAAAGGGCTTGCAAGCTTTTAGATCTTGCAAATTTTTTATAAAAATGCAATAAAATTTGCAAAATATAGTTAAAATTGACTGATTTTAGTTAAAAATGGGGATATTTTTTTAGTTGATACCGCATAGGTAACCCCCATACTTATATATTAAAAGTTATGATAAAAGTATTGAATTTTTAAGAGGTGGAAAATGAAAAATGTTTTAATTTCAATTATTAATTTTTTTAAAAAAATATTTGGACAAGATATAAAGTTTTCATATAAAAAAAATCAAAAATATAATATCAATAAGAATAAACAATGTAATATATCTATTAATGATGTGGGTGATAATGTTGATAAGGAATAATCCGTTAGTTAATATAGAAAAAAATAAGGATTCTGATATAACAGTAGTAATTGGGCAAATTGATGAACTTTCTTGTGATAATATTAGACGTAATTATAATAAGGTGACCATGTTAGAAGAACAATTTACTGATCGACTAGATTATAGCAAAGAAATTCTTACAAAGAAATTATTACCGAAGCAGTTGCAATCTGATTTTGAAATTGTACCTCAATATTTAGGCAATAAACTTGATTTTGAAACTAAACCCATTACTTCTGATGCTTATGAAAAATTTCCTATGAGAATTAATTATACCTTAAAATTTGACGATAAAGAAGTAGCAAAAAGATTCAAAAAGAATGGAATAAGTGAGTTAATAAAAAAAACCGAAGAAACTGGAAAACCTGTAGAAATACCTAATATTATAAAGATGAAGGAATTTCTCGGTGATTATGAAAATCCAGTAAGTTATATTAATAAATATGGTTGTGAAGGAATTAAATTATATGTTTGTCCTTCTCCTTTACCACCAGCACAAAAATATAAAATAGATATTTTTAATGAACAATTATCATTTAATATTGTTACAAATCTTAGAATGAAAAATAGAAATACAAAAAATATTCTTTTAACGAATGATGAATCGAAAGATGAACCATATAATATAGAAATTTCGTTAAAGGATATAAAAAAAGATAAAAATGGTATTTCTGGAAAGTTTAATATTACTATTTCTTTAAGAAAAAAAGATTTTAATAGAAGTGATTACAATATAGAAATGATGAAGTATAGATATTTGATAGAAGATTCGAACAATCATATTCAAATTAGTAATGTTGAATTAAACAAGAATATTTTTGCATTCGATAATTGTGGTAAGATTAAACATACTAAGAAACAGTTCAAAGAGTTTAAATGTTTGTGTGACTTAATAGAAAAAGTTATATATATTTCAAAGGTAAAAAATATAAATATTAAATATAATTTAAATAGTTTTATTAAAAATGAGGATTTAATTAATTTAGTATATAGTGAATGTATTGGAAAAACGTGCAAAGTTAAGAATAAAATGATGTTTACTGAAGAATTACCAGATAATCCAGAAACAAGAGAATTTTGCAATCAAAATAAGGTATTTAATATTACTTCGCAATTACGATATGTTGATTTTTTTGGTTTCAAAATTAGATTAAAGCCGAATAAACTAATAATGAATAATTGTTCATTTGTTGACATAGTCAAAGAAAATAATAGATGTATTATTAAGATTGAATCAAGTGATATTACATTCAAGGCATTAAAATAATATAATGGTGATTGTATGAAATATAAAGTTGCAGCTTATATTAGGCTATCAAAAGATGATAATTATACTGAATCTGACAGTATTAATAATCAGAAGAATATAATTAAAAAGTATATAGATACAAAAGATAATCTTGAACTAGTAGATTATTATATTGACAATGGTTATACTGGAACCAATTTTGATAGACCAGCATTCGTTAAAATGTGTCTAGACATAGTTAATAATAAAATAAATTGTGTAATAGTTAAAGATTTATCAAGATTTGGAAGAAATATGGGATGGATGAAAATATATTTAGGAGAAACATTCCCTGAATATAATATTAGATTCATATCTATTAATGACAATTTAGATAGTCAAACAAACCCTAATTATACCGATGAACTAGATTTTTCATTACATGCTTTAATTTATGAACAGTATTCTATTGATATTTCTAAAAAAGTTAAGAGCGTAAAACATATGCATCAAAGTAGGGGAGATTTTATTGGTGTATCTGCTCCATATGGGTATATTAAAGATTCAAATGATTGTCATAAAGTTTTAATAGATGATTATGCATCAAAGATAGTAAAACGAATTTTTGATATGACTTTAGAGTGTAAGAGTAGGAAAGAAATAGCAGACAGATTAAATGATGAATGTATATTACCACCTTCTAAATATAAAGCTGAGATTATTAAAGTAACAAGTTTATCTACTAAAATAGCGGAAAAGTGGCAACCTAACATGATTAGAGAAATATTGAAAAATGAATTCTATATTGGTAATATGGCGCAAGGAAAAGTAAGAAAACCTACTAGAAGATTAAATAAGCTTATAAAAGTATCTAAAGAAGATTGGATAGTAGTAGAAAACACACACAAAGCTATTATAAATAAAAATGATTTTGAAACTGTTCAAAGAATATTAGAATTTTCTTCTGCACTTTTAAATTCTAACGAAATGTTGCTAATGTATTT
>JAGHJM010000017.1 GCA_017886645.1 Clostridia bacterium | reverse complement strand
GTGTATATGGACTTCCAAGAAGGACAGCAAATGGTATAGATTATAATAGATTAACATTATTAATAGCTGTGTTAGAAAAAAAGATGGGATATGCACTTGGAAATCAAGATGTTTATTTAAATGTAGTTAGTGGAATAAAAATTTATGAGCCTGCAGTTGATTTATCTGTAATTGCTGCTTGTGCTTCAAGTTTTAAAAATGTTAGCATTTCTAAAGATACAGTTGTAATTGGTGAAGTAGGATTAACAGGTGAAATTCGTGCAGTTAATTTAATAGAGAAAAGATTAAAGGAAGCAGAAAAATTAGGATTTAAAACTTGTATAATTCCAGAAAGTAACAAAAAACTATTGAAAGATAAGTATAAATTAGATATAATAGGCGTTGGAAATGTTAAGGATGCAATTCAAGCTTTAGGATTGAAATAAACAAAAGTAATTAAATAGAAAATTAGTAATGTTAAGGAGGTTTTAATGCCAGCTAAGAATGACGAAATAAGTGAAATTTTAAAACTGATAGCACCTGGAACGCCGATAAGAGATGGATTGGAAAATATTTTAAAAGCTAAAACCGGAGGGCTTATTGTAATCAATGATAAAAAAGAGGTTTTAGATTTAGTAGATGGTGGATTTAAGCTTGATATTGATTATTCACCAGCAAGATTATATGAACTTGCTAAAATGGATGGAGCTATTGTTTTAAGTTCTGATTTTAAGAAAATATTATTTGCTAATACTCAGTTAATACCAGATTCTAATGTTCCTACATCTGAAACTGGAACGAGGCATAGAACTGCAGAGCGTACGGCAAGGCAAACTGGATCGTTAGTAATCAGCATTTCGCAAAGAAGAGGAATTATTACTATTTTTAAAGGTCCAATAAGATATGTGCTAGAAGAGACTTCTCAAGTTATATCAAAAGCAAGTCAAGCATTACAGACAGCAGAAAAATACAAAAAAGTTTTTGATAGTAAACTTAGTATATTAAATGAATATGAATTCAATGACATAGTTACTTTAGAAAATGTTATAATAGCTATTCAACGTGCTGAGATGGTTATGAAAGTTATAGATGAAGTAAAAAGAGCAATATATGAACTTGGTACAGAAGGAAGATTGCTGGAAATGCAGTTAGAAGAACTAATTGGAGATATGGAGAATGAAGAGTTACTTATAGTAAAAGATTATATAGCTCAAGGAAAAAAGAAGACACCAGAGAAAGTACTAGAAGAAATTAAAAAACTAAGTTTAGATGATTTAATTAAATCAGATAAAATTGCAACTGTACTAGGATACGAAGCTTTTGATAATTATGATGAAGTGGGTGTATATACTAGAGGTTATAGAATTTTAAGTAAAATTCCTAGAATGCCAACTAACATAGTAGATAATTTAGTTAAATCTTTTAAATCATTCCAGCACATATTAGTGGCAGAAATTCCTCAACTTGATGATGTTGATGGAATAGGTGAAGTAAGAGCAAGAACGATAAAACAATCTTTAAGAAGAATGCAAGATCAATTTGTTTTTGATAATTTAATATCATAATAAGTAAAAAAGAAAAGAGGAAAATCAAATGAAAATATTTTTAAGAATTTTATTAATTATTGGAATAATTTTAGCAATTGTAGGAATTGCTTTTGTAGGCTATGGATTTTATAGAAAGGCAACAGTTGATATTCCAAATCCAATTGCAACAATGGAAGTAGAGGGATATGGAACAATAAAAATAGAGTTATATCCAGATATGGCTCCAAATACAGTTACAAATTTTATAAGACTTGCTAATAGAGGATTTTATGATGGACTTACATTTCATAGAGTAATTCCAGATTTTATGATTCAAGGTGGAGATGCATCAGGTGATGGGACAGGTTCACCAATGCTTAGCGATATAATGGATGATGTAACAGAAGATAAAGAATATAATATAGATGGTGAATTTATAGCAAATGGATATACAAACAATACAATAAAACATGAAAAGGGAGTTATAGCTATGGCAAGATCTGACTATAGCAGTATAGATCCATCATTATTAGAAGAAGGATATAATTCTGCTGGGTCACAATTCTTTATTATGACAGAAGATAATGATTCTTTAGATGGTTTATATGCTCCATTTGGAAAAGTTATAGAAGGTATGGATGTTGTAGAAAAAATTGAAAATGTTGAAGTTACATATAGAAGCAGTGAATTAGAATCAGGGGAAGAAGCTCCAAAAGATGAAGATGGAAATGAGCTAACAGCTGATATGCCTTTAGAACCACCAGTTATAACTAGTTTAACAGTAGAAACATATGGAGTAGATTATGGTATCCCTGAAACTCATGATGTATTTGATTATTATACATGGATGATGCAACAATATTACGGAAGTAGTTATACATCATAATAATGTGAATATAATTTAAGTAGTATAAAATACAAGTATGGAGGATTACCAATGAATTTAGCAAATAAACTTACTATTTTAAGAATTATTTTGGTACCAATAATTGTAATTATTCCATTTTTTAATATAGATAGCTCTTTATGGGGAATACCTGTTACATATTTAATAATGGATATAATTTTTATAATCGGTTCTGTAACAGATAAATTAGATGGGTACATTGCTAGAAGTAGAAATGAAATTACTACATTTGGAAAATTTCTAGACCCTATAGCAGATAAAATTTTAGTAGTTACAGCTATGATTTTATTAGTACAATATAAGGGACTTCCTGCTTGGATTCCTGTTATTGTTATTGCAAGAGAATTTATTGTTTCAGGTTATAGACTAATAGCGGTAGAAAAGTCTGGAAAAGTAATAGCGGCAAGCATTTGGGGAAAATTAAAGACAGCAACACAAATGGTGGCAATAGCATTATTATTTATAGATCCAAACCCATTTGGAACAGTATTTTCTGGAAACTTAAATGGGGTTGATTTTGGAATAAATTTAGTAACAACTTTATTAATGAGCTTTTCTATTATAGCGACAATTTTTTCAGGTATAGATTATTTAAAAAATGGTAAAGAACTATTAAAAAATTAAAACATATAAAATTACTTTAAATCTGAAGGAGTAAAAGTAATGAAATTTGAAGATGCAAAAAAAAGAGCAGAGGAGTTACGTCCTTTGCTACAATATTATACAAAGAAATATTTTGATGATGAACAAGTAGTTAGCGATTATGAGTATGATATGCTAATGAGAGAGTTAAAAAACATAGAAAAAGAATATCCAGAATTAATAACAAAGGATTCTCCAACTCAAAGAGTAGGAGCAAGTATAAAAAAAGGATTTGAAAAAATAACACACGAAGTGCCACTTCAGAGTTTACAAGATGTTTTTTCATTTGAAGAAGTATATGAATTTGACGAAAGAATGAAAAAAGCCTCAGAAGAATATAATCTTCCACTTGATTATGTAGTAGAGACTAAAATAGACGGACTTTCATCAGCTTTGGAATATAAAAATGGAGTTTTTATAAGAGGTGCTACAAGAGGAGATGGAATTGTAGGAGAAGATGTAACCGAAAATTTAAAAACGGTAAAAACTATTCCAAAAAAACTGTCTGAGCCTATTGATATTACTGTACGTGGTGAAGTATTTATAAGCAAAGATGATTTTGAAAAGTTAAATGAAGATAGAATTTTAGAAGAAGAAGGACAATTTGCTAATGCAAGAAATGCAGCAGCAGGTTCTCTAAGACAGTTAGATAGTAATGTTACAGCAAAAAGGCCATTAGATATTTATATTTTTAATGTTCAAAAAAGTGATAGTATAAATTTTAAAACCCATTATGAAAGTTTATTATATTTAGAAAAGTTAGGATTTAACGTAAATCCAGTAAAGATACTATGTGAAAATATAGAAGAAGCTATAGAAGCTATTAAAAAAATAGGGGATAGTAGGGACAAGCTAACTTTTGGAATTGATGGAGCTGTTGTAAAAGTAAATAATTTAGAATTAAGAGAAAGAGTTGGAACTACTTATAAAACACCAAGGTGGGCAGTGGCGTATAAGTATCCTCCTGAAAAAAAGCAAACCATAGTAAAAGATATAATTTGTCAGGTAGGAAGAACAGGAGCAATTACTCCAATGGCAATTTTAGAACCAGTATTTGTTGCAGGATCTAAAATTTCAAAAACTACCCTTCACAATGAGGATTTTATAAAAGAAAAAGATATTAGAGTTGGAGATACAGTTGTAATACAAAAAGCAGGAGATGTAATTCCAGAAATAACAGAAGTAGTAAAAGAAAAAAGAACTGGAAAAGAAAAAAAGTTTGAAATGCCAAAGGTATGTCCTGTATGTGGTGCAGAAGCTGTAAGAGAAGAAGGAGAAGCTGTACTAAGATGTATTGGAATTGAATGTCCGGCAAAATTGTATAGAAGCATTATTCATTTTGCATCCAAAAACGCAATGGACATAAATGGTCTTGGAGAGGCAATAATAGAAGAGTTAATAAATAGAGGGCTTATATCAAATATTTTAGATATATATAATTTAACATTAGAAGATGTAGCTTCACTAAAGAAAAATGGAAAAAAATTTGCCAAAAATTTAATAGATGCTATTCAAGAAAGTAAGTCAAGAGATTTATATAGACTTATAAATGCTTTAGGAATAAGACATGTAGGAGTAAAAATTGCAAAATCAATTGCTAAAAAGTATAAAACAATGGAAAATCTTATGAATGCATCATTAGAGAGTTTAATGCTAAAAGAAGACATAGGAGAAATAACAGCAAAAAGCATTTATGAATTTTTTAAGCAAGAGCAAACAATTGATTTAATTCATAAATTAGAACTTGCAGGAGTTAATATGAGAGCGCTAGAAGATGAAGAAAATAGTGATGAAAGATTTGAAGGAAAAACATTCGTTTTAACAGGTACTCTTACCGATTTTTCTAGAGAACAAGCAAGCGAAATTATAGAAAAATTTGGAGGAAAAACATCAAGTTCTGTTTCTAAAAAAACGGATTATGTTTTAGCAGGAGAGGATGCAGGTTCTAAATTAAGAAAAGCACAAGACTTAGGAATTAAAGTCATTTCAGAAGAAGATTTTAAAAACATGATTCATTAATAAAAATTTATAACAATAGCAGGGAATACTAAGCATATAAAAGAAATAATTATCATGCTAATTCCTGCTATTTTATTTTTTTCTGTTTTAATTTCATATATACCATAAATAAATACTTGCAAAAATATATATATTGAAATGAGTAAAATAATAATAATTTTCATAAGAAATACTCCTTTTATATGAAATTTATAATAATTATTTCTCAATTTGTAATTGAGAAATAATTATATTTAGGTTTCAATTAATAATTGTCCAGAGCTTATATTACTTGTTACTTTTACATTGAAAAAAGAGTTTTTATATTTTTCTAGCCAATTGTAATCTTTCCATTCATCCCATGTTGAAAAAAGTTTAATTGCAGTTTGACCAAATCCAGAAACATCTGATTTTAAATCTTTAGAAGTTTTATATAAATAATTTATCTTATTTCTTTCTATATATTGGTTAAGTTTTGTTTTTATTTTTTCTAAGTTTTCATCAGAATAATAATC
>JAGHJM010000016.1 GCA_017886645.1 Clostridia bacterium | reverse complement strand
TCCATATAATTAATGCTACTCCTATACTATGTGTTAAGTTAGAATACCAGTATTCAGTTCCTATTAATTTTGAATAGTCTGTTCCACAACTATTACTTATTCCATCTACTCTTTGCATTTCCTCAGTGTTTATATAATCATTTAGCCAATCTGGAAAGTCAGGAGATAAAATTTTGAAATATTCTTTTATCTCGTTATTTAAATTTTGATAGTTTTTGTACATATTACTCACCTATTTGTAATATTTTGCAACATTATATCATTAATTCCATGTTTTTTATATGTATTTATTGAAAAAAACTAATGTAATGATATAATAAATTTAGATTTATAAAAAAGGTGATAAGATGTTACAATCTAAAGATATACAGGATATTTTTCCTATTAGAAAAAGTAATACAAATAAGGGCGACTATGGTTATGTTGCAATAATGGGAGGATGCATTAATTATTCAGGTGCAATAAAACTTGCAAATATGAGTCTTTCTGCTTTAAGGTCTGGTTGTGGAGTTTCTAAACTAATAGTTTCTAAATCTTTGTCTAATATAGTTGCTCCATATTTATTAGAACAAACTCTATTTTTGATAGATGATATGGATTCTAATATGGTTTTCAATCAATCTCAAATAGATTCTGCTTTAAACAAAGTTAAGGCTTTGGCAATAGGTATGGGTTGGGGTAATGGACAAGATAATAAAAAAATATTAGAATATATTTTAGACAAGTATGAAATGCCTGTAGTTATTGATGCAGATGGATTAAATATTTTATCTAAAATGGATAAAAATATTTTAAATACTACTAGATGTAAAGTTATTTTAACACCTCATTTAAAAGAATTTGAAAGATTATCAGGATTTTCTATAAATGAAATTGAAAAAGATAAAAATAATATAACAAAAAATTTTGCTAAAAAGTATAATGTTATTTTGCTTTTGAAAGGTCCAATAACTTTGATTACAGATGGTACTCAAATTATAGAAGTTAATCGTGGTTGTCCTGGAATGGCTACTGCTGGAAGTGGAGATGTTTTGTCTGGAATTTTGGTAGGGCTTCTTGGATATAATGCCCCTTCTGTTTTAGCAATAGCTGCTAGTGCTTATATTGCAGGCTTAGCTGGAGAATTGGCTCAAAAAGAGATAAATGATATTAGTATGATTGCTTCTGATACTGTAAAGCATATTCCCGAAGCTATAAATAAGATAAGGGAAAAAAATTAATTAATAACTATTAATATGAAAGGAATGTAATTATTAATGACAAGTTTTGTTTTAAAAATTATCGCTATGATTTCAATGCTTTTTGATCATCTAGGTGATGCTATATTTAAGGGATTCAATTCTTTTAATTATATTGGAAGAATAGCTTTTCCTATATTTGCATTTCAAATTTCCGAAGGATATATTCATACTAAAAGTGTAAAAAAATATTTGCTTAGGCTAATAATATTTGCTATTATTTCTCAAGTTCCATTTATGCTATTTTCATCGCTTTTTTCTGAAAATCCTGGATTAAATATTTTTTTTACATTAGCATTAGGGCTTTTATCAATGATTTCATATGATTTTATGCATAAAAAAACATCAAAAAAGTTAAAATCAAAAATAGATAAAAATACAAATAAATTATCTATTGGTTATTTATTCTTACAAAATATAGTCGATTTAATACCAGTTGTAATTTTATGTATAATTGGAGAATTTTTAAACGTTGACTATGGTTGGTGGGGAGTTTTAGTAATATTTTCCTTCTACTTCTTCAAGAATGATAAACTTGCTATGACTATTACTTTTATTACTCTTTGCATTATAAAATATTGTTTACAAATGCTTCAAGGCCGATTTTCATATTTATATATAGGACTTATAGTATGTACAATTTTGCCTATTACTTTTATTAATTTTTATAATGGAAAGCAAGGTAAAAAAATTAAATATCTATTATATCTTTTTTATCCTATACATTTACTAATTTTATATTTTATATTTAGATAAATTATCTCGTATTTAATATTACAAAAGTGGTAAAATGAAAATTCTTTTGAATACTTTCATTTTGCCACTTTTATTAATAATATTTTTTATTTTTGTACAGCAAAATTTATTCCTCTTGCTATTACACTAGACATATTTTCTATTAATTCATCTATTTCCTTTGGAGTTACTATAAAATTATAATCATTAGGTGCGAGTATTTCTTTTATCATTTCATATTTATCTTCTTCTTGAAGTCTATTTAAATATTCATTCGATTTTGCATCTTCTTGTAGTTTTTTTATAAATAAATCTAAACTTTCGGCTGCTATTGTTGCTGCTTCTACCACTGTTGGTATTCCTATTGCAACAACTGGAACTCCTAACGTTTCTTGGGTTATTTCTTTTCTTTTATTTCCCACCCCAGCTCCGAGGCACTATTCCTGTATCTGCTATTTGTATAGAGCTACTTATTCTTTCCATACTTCTCGAAGCTAAAGCATCTATAATAATTATTAATTTTGGCTTTATGTTTTCTACAATTCCTTTTAGAATTTCTAATGTTTCTATTCCTGTTGTTCCCAAAACTCCTGGTGATATTGCACTTACAGGTCTTGTATTTTCATCTACTGCATTTGGAACATATTCTAAAATGTGTCTTGTAATGTCTATATCTTGTACTACTTTTGGTCCTAGAGAGTCTGGTGTTACATAGATATTTCCCAGTCCTACAACTAATATATCGTCTTGTATATTTATATGTTTAGATATAAGATTTCTCAACTCTTTTGTTACTACTTCTGATGCTTTTTGTATATCGGGTTCGGAAGCTATTTTTAAATTTTTTATATCTATTGTAATATACTCTCCTTTCTTCTTTCCTATAGCGTTTTCACCATTTTCATTAACCACTTTTACTCTTGTAACATTAATATTATCATCTATTTTTTCTTCTTGAGCTTCTATTCCATCTATTTCATTTTCTATATTATTAGCTTTTTTATATAAATCCTTTCTTTCATCTGCCATATCTGTTCTAAAATTATACATATAAAAACACCTCTTTATTTTATTATTTGAAATAAAAAGATGTTTTATTCACTAGTCTATTAAATTTCTTGCCATTTTTATTCCTGCAGCAGAAGCCATCATTAATCCTCTTGTCATTCCTCCACCATCTCCAATGCAATATAAATTATTTACACTTGTTTCAAATTTTTTATCTATTGATACTTTATTACTGTAAAATTTTATTTCTGGTGCATATAATAAATTACATGGATCTGCAAAACCTTCTATTACCTTATCTAACGCTCTTATAAATTGTAAAATATCTGTCATAGTTCTATATCCTATAGCAAAAGTTATATCTCCTGCTACTGCTGATTTTAAAGTAGGTATAACATCATTTGTTTTCAGTTCTTCTTCCCAAGTTCTTTTTCCTCTATAAATGTCTCCTAGTCTCTGTACTAAAACATTTGAATTACCTAACTCGTTTAAATTTTTAGCAATATTTTTTCCATAATCTATTGGTTTATCAAATGGGTATTTAAAATTATGTGATACTAATATTGCTAAATTAGTATTTGTACTTTTTTTATCTTTATATGAGTGTCCATTTACCATTGTTAAATTATTGTCATATACTTCTGAAGAAACGAATCCACTTGGATTTTGACAAAATGTTCTTACTTTATCTTTAAAAGGTCCTGGGTAACCTATAAATTTTCCTTCATATAGATATTTGTTAACATCTTTCATAACTTCATCTTTTAATTCATATCTTATACCTATATCTACTGTGCCTGGTTCTGTTTTAATTTTATGTTTATCACACATACTTACAAGCCAATCTGCACCTTTTCTTCCAACAGCTAAAACAATTTTCTTTCCGTATAATTCTTCTTTATGTTCACTATTTGCATCTTTAATATATACACCTATAGCTTTATTTTCTTTTATAATTAAGTCTTCTACAATTGTTTCATATTTCATTTCTATATTATTATCTTCTAGATATTTTTCTATGCACTTATATATTTCATGGCTTTTTTCTGTTCCTAAGTGTCTAATCGGAATACTTATTAAACTAATATCTTCTTTAGCAGATTTTCTTTTTAGTTTATCTATTTCTTCTTTATGTTCTACTCCTTCTAATTTTTCATCTGCACCAAACTTTAAATATATACTGTCTGCGTAATCTATTAATTTTTTTGTTTCTTCAACTCCTATATATTTATGAAGTTCTCCTCCTATATGTATATCGTCATCTTCTTTATCATATAAAGATAGCTTTCCATCGGAAAACGCTCCTGCTCCTGAAAATCCACTTGTAATATTACAAAATGGTTTACATTTTACACATTTTCCAATTTCCTCTATTGGACATTTTCTTTTCTCTACTGGTTTGCCTTCATCTATTAAAAGTATGTTATGTGCTTTTTTATTTTGTATTAGTTCATATGCTAAAAATATTGAGCTTGGTCCCATTCCTACTACTATTAAGTCATATTCTTTTTTCAAAATATCACTTCCTTTTTTACTATTTTGAACAGTATCTACATAATATTGAATCTAATCCTATATCTAAATCAATTAAACCTTGTTTATATCCCGCATCTAAGTTTACTAATCCTTGCATTATATTTCTTAATTCTTGTTTTGAAAAATACTTTGCTTGTTCTGAGTATTTTCTTGTTAAAAATAACTGATTTGGTTTTAAATTCATACTTTCTGCTAAATTAGTTCCGTATTCTTGTGAAATCTTCACTATATATAATTTTTTGAAGTGGTTATATAGTGTAATTAATATTTTCTGAACAGGTTCTTTATTGTATTCTAATTTTTTTAATATATCTAATGCCTTTGCTATGTTTTTTGCACCTAAATAATCTGTTAAATCAAATATAATAGCCTGAATTTGTTTTATACATAATTCATCTATGCTTGTTTTTGTTATTTTTCCTCCGTTTCCTGCATATTCAATAACTTTTCTAAGTTCATTTATTAATTCTTGCATTCCGCTTCCACAGCATTCTACTAAATATTTGGCAGTATTGTCATCTATTTCTACATTATAAGCTTTAGATATTTTTTCTATATTGCTTACTAATTGTGGTAATTTTAGTAATTCAAAATTTGTAACTTCACCTAATTTTTCAATATTTTCATATAAAATATTTTTTTCCGGTTCCTTTTCAATGAAAATTAATTCTACAGAATTATTTATTGTATCTATATTTTCTTTTATATAATTTGCTATCTTCTCTACCAAACTTTTTCCAGTTTCTCCACTATTTTTTGTCCTCTTTTTTGTAGTTTCTTTATTTGATGTTTTACTTGTTCTTTTCTCTTTCTTAAATAATCCTGTATCTTTTGCAATAATAAGCTTTTTGTCATATCCAAATGCTGGAGTTTCTAAATCAGAAATAAGAGAATTAATGTTGGTTTCATCCAAGGAAATATAATTAATTCCTTTTATTAATTCTCCAAATTCTTTCTTTATTTTTTTTACTTTGTTTTGTAAAAAATATTCTTCTTCTCCATAGAATAAATATACTGACATTTTTACCTCTTATTTCTTTCCATTTATAATTATTCTAAATACCTCTGCTACACTCCAAGCTTGTGCTGGTGCTCCTTTTGCTTTATATGGTCTTTTTGAATCATATAATTCGCTAATGCTTCCTACAACTCCATCACTATAGTAAAATTCTTTCTTAAAAGTTGTTTCTACATTTTTAACAAATTCATCATAATATTTTTTTAGTTCATTTTTTTTATTTATATCTTTTTCTGCTTTTACTATTTTTTTGAATGCATCATAATATAATCCTAATAACCATACCCATGTAGGTCCTTGATGATAGCTTGTATCTCTTTTATATGCGTCACCTTCATATACATCTACATACCCTATTTCTCCCTTGGCTAATGTTTTTAATCCTTTATCCATTAATAATTTTTCTGTTACAGTATTAAATATTTCTTTAGCAATTTCAGATTTTGGATCAATAATTGGATATGATAAACTTAAACTAAACAATTGGTTTGGTCTTATTTTGTCATCTCCTAAAACATCATATAAGCATTTTTTATCTTCATTATAGAATTTTTCCTCAAAACTTTTTTTACATTTTAAAGCTAATTTAGCATATTTATCTGATATTTCATCATCACTATATAATTTAGTAAGTTTTGACATTATTTTTAATGCATTGTACCACATACTATTTATTTCTACTGCTTTTCCGTTTCTAGGAGTTACTACATAATCTCCAACCTTAGCATCCATCCAAGTATTCTGTATATTTGGCGTACCAGATACAATTAAGCCATCCTTATCTAAGTATATATTGTTTCCATCTACATCTATGCCTGATATATATGAGTCTAATATTTTTATTAAAATTTTATATAATCTTTCTTTTACAAATTCGTAATCTCTTGTATAATTTAAATATTTTTGAACTTGTTCTACTAATAATAGTGAAGCATCTACACTATTGTATAAAGGTCTATTATCGTATCCGGAATATCCATTTGGTACTAGTCCAAATTTAACATCTCTTATACATGTTAGCAAAACTTCTCTAGCTTCTTTATATCGTTTTGTTAATAATAACAATCCTTCAAAAGCAATTAGAGTGTCTCTACCCCAATCTAAGAACCATGGATATCCTGCAATTACAGTATATAAGGCAAAACTAGGTCTATATGTAATAAAATTATCTGTAGCAATTATATAGTCCCTCATAAGTTCAGATTCTTTTTGCTCATTTTTATCAATAGGATTTTCTTTTACTAATTCAGAATCAAATGCTATATTGTTAATTCTAGCAATTTCATTATTAATCATATCTTTAGCATCAATTTCTTCTATGTTTGCTTCTAATGAACATGTAAATGTAATATATTTAGTCTCATTTCTATTTAGCAGTATTTCATATCTACCTGGTACTGCCAAATTTTCTTCTGCATCTAGTCCTCTATTTTCTTCTTCTATATAATACATGTTTCTATACATATCATTATCATGTTTTATATATGTTCCTTCTGAGCAAAACAAATATACAGGGGTATCAGATTTACTATCTATATTTACTCTTACCTTATTTGCATTTATCTGTTCTTGAACATTAAATGTCTTACCATATGTTGTAGTATGAAAATCTCTAAAGTTCATTACCGGAGTTAATACAAGCTTCGATGGTGCACTACCATTTTGCACTATATATAAAATAGATACTGTATTTTTCCCGTATTCCATACAAATCATTTTTTTAATAGATACATCTTCTACTTTGTATGTAAAAATTGGTATATATGACTTTTCAAAACATTCTAAATATTCATAACCTTTTGTAATAAAATCTTTTCCCATATTAGCATATATAGGATATTCTTTTCCATTTACAACAACCTTTTCATCTACCTTAGATAATATTACATTCCTTTTGGCTGGTGGAGTTAAAGCTGCAATTAAAAGTCCATGATATTTTCTTGTGTTAATTCCTAATATGGTAGAACTTGCATAACCACCTATTCCATTTGTTATTAACCATTCTTTTTTTATACCATTCTCAAATTTTAATTGTTCTTTAGTATATTTCAATTTTTTTCCTCCTATTTACTTCCTGATTTTTCTTTAGCTTTTCTACTTTCTTTTTGCTTTAATTTTATCTCTGCTTCTTGAATTGATTCAATTCTGTCTTTATATTTTTTAAAGAATTTGCTTTCATCCTTTTTGCTATGCTTTTCTTTTCTTTGTTTCATTTCCTTTTTCTTCTTTTTCTGAGAATGCTTTAATAATTTCTTTTTATCTTTTAGTCTATCATTTAAAAGCATATATTTAGTATCATTTTGCATATCTTTAAATTTTAAATCATCACATATTAATTGAATAATTGAGGCAGCTATAGCATCTGGATTGTGTCTTATAAATTCACCACTAACATGTGATATATCCCTTTGCATCAAATTAACTCCTTGTGCTTTGGCTTTTTGTGCATCTATCTCTACAAGTTCTTGTCCTTTCATATTATACTTTCTTATAAATTCAGGTGTCAGTTCTCCTGTATCATAAATACAATATTCAATTATTCCTTTTCCTGCATGTTCGTTTATTATTCTTATATGATCTGATAAAGTATAATTATCTGTTTGTCCCTGTTCTGTCATAATATTACTTACATATATTTTAAATGCTTTACTTTCTCTTATTGCTTTAGATACACCTTTTACTAATAGGTTTGGTATTACATTTGTATACAAACTTCCTGGTCCTATAACAATTGCATCTGCATCTTTTATTGCCTCTAGTACTCCTGGTGCAGGCTTACAATTAGTTGGATTTATATAGATTCTACTAATTTTACTTACCCTATTATTTACTAATTCTGGTATTTTTTCTTTACTTTCAATAACAGTTCCATCTTCTAACTCTGCACATATAGTTATTGGTTCTAATGTTACTGGCAAAACTTTTCCCGTAATACGTAGTATTTTATTTGTTTTTTCTATAGATTGTGTAAAATCTCCATAAACATTTTTCATAGCTTTTAGGTATATATCCCCAAAATCTAATGATTTTAACCTATTCTCTTTAAATTGTAGGTTTAATAGTTTTTCCATATCTTCTTCATTTTCTGATAAAGCAACTAAACTTTCTTTAATATCATTTAATGGCATTGATTCTAATTCTTTTCTAGAATTTGTTTCTTTTTCTCCATAATCAGATATTGTAACAATTGCAGTTATATTGTCCGTATAATTTTTTAGTCCTCTTAAGACTGAATTTAATCCGCTTCCACCACCTATTGCAACAATTTTAGGTCCTTGGTTATAAACTTTTTTATTAAATATTAAGGAACTAACTTTAGATTTATTATCTATTTCTCTGTTATCTGTCTCTTCTACTAATAATTCTAATGTTCTTTTTTGCATATGTATGATACCTATAATTACACATACAAATCCTACAACAAATATTGCAATTATTATAGCAATTTCTCTAAAATCAAATGTTTTTGATGTAAGTATTCTAGCCATTCCATAACAAGCTAGTAATATCCCTACAACCAATAATAAAATCCATCTTTTCATCTTAGTACTTGATTTAAACCATCTAAAAAAACCTTTCATTTCACATACCTTTCCTTTTTATTCACCTATAATTTCTATTTCTAATTTTATATCATTTCCAGTCTTTTCATATACAACTTTTTTTACATATTCTATTAAGTCTATTATATCTTTTGCAGTTGCATTTCCTTTGTTTATTATAAATCCAGCATGTTTTTCTGAAACCTGTGCTCCACCTATTGTGTATCCTTTTAGTCCGCATTCATCTATTAGTTTTGCTGTAATATAATTTTCTCCTCTTTTAAATGTACTTCCAGCACTAGGATATTCTATCGGTTGTTTTTCTTTTCTATTTTGAAAATTTTCATTCATTTTTCTTTTTATATTTTCTTCTGTATCTTCATATAATTTTAATTTGCAACTTATTATTACAAGTTTATTGTCTGAAAAAATACTATGCCTATATGAAAATTGACATTCACTATTAGTAAGTATTATAATATTATTTTTTTCATCCAAGCATTCAACTTCTTCGACAATATCTTTAAATTCTCCTCCGTAAGCTCCTGCATTCATTTTTATAGCGCCACCTATTGTTCCAGGAATTCCAGAAGCAAATTCAAAACCTCCAATTTTATTTTTTAAAAGCATTTGTGCTAATTTTCCTAATGGCATTCCAGCTTGTACTTTTACTATGTACTCTTTTTCCTCTTCTTTTTTGTTTATTTCAATATTTTGCATATTTAATTTTAAAACTATTCCTCTAATTCCATTATCTTTTACTAATATATTAGTTCCATTTCCAAATAATTTTAATGATATGCAATTTTCATTTGCTAATGTTATTACGTTTTTCAATTCCTCTGTATTATTAACTGTTATAAATACATCTGCGTTTCCACCAATTTTAAAAGATGTATGATTTTTCATTGGTTCATTAATTTTTACATTAATTTGTGAATTGTTTTCTTTTAGTGTATGTATGAATTGTTGTATATTCATTTTATTCCTCCATACAAACATTTTATTTATATTTAACTATATTCATTCATAAATTTTATCATTTTTGAATAAATATTACAAGATGTAAATAAAATATAAAAAAAATACTTGCAAAAAATGTAGATTATTGTATAATTATAGTATATAAATAATTAAGGAGGATGTGTTTATGTTTTGTAAACAATGTGGAAAACCTATTGACGACGGTCAAGAACTTTGCGAAGATTGCAAAGCTAATTTAAATCAAGGAGCTAACAATGCTCAACCAAATAATAATTTCCAAAACAATACTCAAGGAAATGTAAACTATAATAATCAAAATTTCAACAACCAAAATTTTAATAATCAAAACTATAATAATCAAAATTATAATCAAAATTTTAATGGTGGAGCACAACAAAAATCAAAATTAGCTGCTGGATTATTAGGTATTTTCTTAGGTTCATTTGGTGTTCATAATTTCTATTTAGGTTATATTGGTAAAGCTGTTGCACAATTATTAATCACATTATTAACTTGTGGATTTGGTGCAATGATTTCTAGTATTTGGGGATTAATCGAAGGTATCTTAATTCTTACAGGAAGTATAAATGTTGATGGAAAAGGCGTTCCTTTAAAAGATTAATGTTTATAGGTTTTATTATGTCAAATAGATTGAAAAACATTTTAATTATAAGTATCTTAATTTTATTTTTATTATTCATATTAATAGTGCCAGTAGCATGTATTTTTAAAACTGCTACTGGTATTTCTTGCCCTTCCTGTGGAATGACAAGGGCTTTTTATTCTATTTTCAAATTTAATTTTATTGATGCTTTTTATTTAAATATTTTAAGTATTCCTCTATTTATTTTTATTGTTTTATCATTAGTTATTATGATTATAGAAATATTCCAAAATAAGTTTGAATATATTCCTAAGCTATTAAACTTTTTTAAAAAATATTGGTATATAATTATTATTTTATTAATTATTAGTTTTATTTGGAATAATATAAAATAAGATACTTTCAAAAGAAGTATCTTATTTCATTTTGGCGGAGTGAGTGGGATTCGAACCCACGGGCCTAAAATAAGGCTACTGCAGTTCCAGTGCAGCTCGTTATGACCACTTCGATATCACTCCCAAAATATTTATTTATTTTAACATTTTTAATCATTTTAGTCAATTTTCATTTACATAATGTTGTTTACTCGCAAATTTTATGGTAAAATATTACTGTAATACACTTTTATTAAACTTGAGCAATGTGTCTTGACTGCTTTATGACTTTATAAATTTCATCTAAAGGAAGTGAGGAAATGTTTCCTAGTGTTGACGTAAATATAGACTTTCTAGTAAGAAATGATACCAGTCTATACATAATATTAACAGCAAAGCAAGTTCAATCAGCAAACGTGGAATACATTATAAGTCAGCTCGTGTTAGTATTCTTCAATGTGCTGAAGATTGCTGAAGAAAATGGGGTAAAATTAGAGCCTATAAGTCCTATTCCAAGTCTAAGTGAGCAAAAAGAGAACATGCTGTTAGCATTGTTCAAATTTTCAAGTAGTGAGCACATAAAGCAATTTTTTATTTCACTGAAAAACTGCGAAGGCAGTCTCTAAAGACACATGGTAGAGCGAATCACAAGTATATGGTGATTCGCTCTATTTTTTATTTAAATTTCACTTATTTCATATCATAAATATTATTTCTTCTTTCATTCACATTTTTTATTTTTACTTAAAATTATAATAAATTGTTCCTGTTTGCAAATTATATCCTTTATATTTTGCTAATTCAGATACTGTAACTAATTGATAACCCTTATTTATTAATTCTGGTATAAGTCTTTCCACAGCATCTGCAGTTGAATTATAAATTGAATGCATTAATATAATTCTTCCATCTAAACTTTTATAATTTCTTATTTCTTTTAAAATGCTATCTGCATTCCTAGACTTCCAATCTAATGTATCTATATCCCAATTTATTAATGCATAATTTAAAGTAGCTTTCACCTTGTTATTTGCATTTCCATATGGAGTTCTTACTAACTTTAATTTTTCTCCTAATGTATTTTCATATATAGATGCAGCTGCATTTATATCATCTTGTATTTCTTTTTCAGATAAATTATTTAAATTTTTATGCGAATATGTATGTGACCCTATTTCACAACCTATAGTTTTTTCTCTTTTAGTTATATTGGGGTAAGTTCTCATACAAGTTCCTAAATCAAAGAATGTAGCAACTACCTTGTATTTTTCCAACGTATCTAGAATTCTAGGTGTAGCAATTGGATTTGGTCCATCGTCAAATGTTAATGCTACCATAGGTTTGTTCGGATCTATTTTTCTATTTGGATCCACAGTAATTTCTATATCGTTATGTTCTATTGGTTTAGGCTTTTCTTTTGATAAATATTCTGAACTTACATAAGCAACTTTCTTATTGTAGTTAACTTTACTCCATCCATTACTTCCTATTCCTATACGATTTACTGAGTCCCCATAATTTAATAATCCAATTTTTTTAGCATGTATACTATCACCATCTCTAACATTTACAGTATCTATTGCATATACAGTTTCGTTTGTCTCAGCAAAACTTACTTTATCATTTTCTATTTGAACATTATCTTTGTTTTCATTTTTTATTTCTGTTTGTTTACTAGTATTAGATGTTTCATTATCTTTTTGCTTATTATCTAAAATTATACATTCTTTTTCTATATCATTCTTTTGTACATTTGCTGGTATGTTTACTGTAACATTTTTTTCTATATTATTCTTAGTTTCAAATGTATCTAATGCTACCTCTTCTGTTGAATCTCTATGAATATTATAAATAAATAATGATATTATTGTCACTTGCAAAATTATTATTATTGTTATTATTATCCATGTTTTACTACCCTTATTTTTTTTCATTTTATTCTCCTTTTTTGTCTACAATACTATATCATTTTCGACAAAAAAAGACAAGTATAATTTCAACTTATCTTTCAGGTTTTATTCCCATAACAATTAAAAATAAGAGTAAAAAATATTTTTAGACTTTGGCATAACTTTTTCCAATTATTCACTCTTATAATTTCTTTGTTATTTATATCATAATTAATTTTTATTTCATTAAAGTTAACTTAATACTATCTTAACTTATCACATATTCATAATTATTTTCAATATATTTCCTATTTAATAAATATTTTTATCTATATATTAATTAATTCTATATTTATTAATTTTTGATTATTAAAAGTTAGTTTTGTAATGCTAGGCTCTTTTATCTCTATTATTTTATTATTAAATACTAGCTTCATTTCTTCATTTAAATCACACCAATTTGTTAATAGAAAGCTAATTAAAGCTCCATGACTTACTAATACTACTCTTTTTCCTTTATTTTCTTTTAATATATTCTTCAAAAATAGTGTAACTCTTTTTGTTGCTTCTTCACAACTTTCTCCTTCTCTTGCTTTCCATTTTCTATCTTGTAAATATGCTTGCACTACTCCAAATGTTTTATTTTCCATCCATTTAGCTAAATCTTCTAAATTTCCTAATTTTCTTTCATTTAAACTTTCATCAATATTTATCTCAATATTATTTTTATATGCAATATATTTAGCAGTAGCTTTTGCTCTTGCATAACTACTAGACCATAGAAGATCTATATTTTGTAGTTCTTGGTTTTCACTTAGTTTTTTGGATTGTTCTTCTCCCTTTAATGATAAAATATATTTTTCGTTTATTAATTGTGCAGTTTCATTAGTATTTCGGATTCCATTTTCTTTAAGTTCATCAGCATGTTTTACTAAATAAATTGTAGTAATCATATTCTTTCTCCTTATATTCTATAACATATCTTACTATATATCACTTGTTACAAATTCATTTCACAAATTTCATATATTTTAATCATTAAAACTCACTTTTAATATTAATTATTATACAATGTTTAAATCTAAATTAATAGCGAACAAGAAAAAAATAACAGATAATTTCTTATCTATTACTCTTTATGGCTTCTTTGCGAGAGGCGTTTTCAAAAAGTCTATCGCAAAAAAGTTACTTGTTTTCGTTTCAAATGTAGTTATAGTAAGTATTTTAAGGTTTTGCATCTACATTTTTGAAATTTGTTACCTTAACTATGTATTTAATTTAATATAACTTTTTAAGTTTCGCAATAATTATTAATTTTATTTGCTTATATACTCCAATACATCTACTACACTTTCAAAAATCATTTTTAATTATTTTTATTAAAAACTACTGCACCATTGTTTGAAATAATATAGTCATATGGCATATTATATTGTTTTATTACATTGTTAATACTGCTTTTACTTCTTACTATAGCAATAACAAATTTTCCGCTAATTGTTTATATTTTATTACATTTCAATCTATCTTTCCAAATTTATGTATTCATTAACTCTTGAAATATCAAATCCTAAGCATTCTGCTTTTCTTCTTGTTATCTCATCGTCAAAATGCATACAAGTTATTTTATGTCTTTCTGCTTTATTAAATAATTTACTTAATGTTTCTATATTCATATGTGCTGGAGTATCATATCTACTAACATCTTGATAAAAATCATCAAATTCTCCTTTTCTAAAAGCTTCTAAAATTGGTTTTGATATTGTTTTTGTATCTCCACTATAATATATTCTCCTTCCACCTAACTCTAAAACATATCCATATGCATTAATAAATTTGCTATGTTCTTGTTTAACTGATTGTATTCTATACTTTTCACACTCATCTGGACTAATAAGTTTATATGCTTGCGGTTCATTTCCTACAAGTGACAAATATTGATTCATTGTACTTTTTTCAGGATATATAACTGTTGGTATAACTCCTTTAGCATATTCACAAAAAAATAACAAAGAAGGTAAACTTCCTATATGATCTGTATGCATGTGAGTAATTAATATATCAATATTTTTTATTCTTTCTAATAATTGATGTTTCATCATTCTTTCAAAAACAGTTTCCCCACAGTCAATCAACAATAGTGAATGTGTTTTATTATCAATATAATAGGCAGAAGTATTTCCAAAATCAGTATTAAAGCAAGCACCATTTCCAATAAAATTTAATGATTTATTTTTTTTCATTCATATTCTCCTTTATCATTCTCTCTTTTTAAATCATTTATCATATTGAATAACTCTTGAGACATTCTAATATTTTTATTATTAAATCATCTTTTTTATTATAACAATTTTCATTTAAAAGAACAAGTGTTTTTATTAAATATACAAAAAAAGATTAGAAACAAAAATGTTTCTAATCTTTTTTTATGGCTCGTTTGACGCTTCCGTTCGCGAAGAATACGAGCTTGTATTTATAATTATATTTCATAGTTTGATTCTATGATTATAATTTAACATAATATAAATGTTTTTGCAAGAGTTTTATTTAAAAAAATAAATTTTTGATTCTCCTTTTGTATTTACCATAAAATCTGAATCCTCTAAAGCTTTCTTAATTAAATCCTTTTTATATGGAACATGAATTGTCGGAACTTTATCTAAAGAATTCCTAAATACAGGCAATTTTTCCCACATATTTTTTACTTTTTGTGTTATTCTATTATCTTTAGCAATATCTTCTTTCTCCTTAAATTCTGGATATACAACTATTACAGGTAATCCACAAGTGTTTATTCCATAATCAATTTCTTCCCTTAGAGCTCTACTATTTTGTGTAACAGAACTTAAAATTAATATTATATTTTTTGAATTTCTTAACCTATCATGTAATCTTGGTTTTAATGTATTTTCCCAATCACTCCCATCCCTTACATTATAATTTTTATCATGCGAGTCATTAAAAGGAAAGTTCTCATTAGCCTTTTTCCATGCTCTGAATAAATTATAAGTATTAAAATCTCTTGTTGCAGCAGCTCCTAAATTACTTTCTGCGAATGGTTCGCTAACATAAAATGCTGAATAATTTCCATTTCTATATGCCATTTGTTTTTCCTCCTTTATTTATTATTTATTGTACTTACAATATTTTTTAACTTTACTAAAGAACACTCTTTCATCTTTTTTTCTGAAATAATAATATTAATTTTTGCTTCTCCAGCAATTATAGATGAGGTCTTTAATGAAAAAATTATTTGTTCTAAATATTCTTCATACGATAGTGTTGGATTTATCCTTGCTAATCCTGTACCTATAACAGGTATATTTATAATTCTTCCGTTATGTATTCTATCAATTTCATTCCAGAATTTATTTAAAAATTCCAAATATTCTGGCATTGATAAATATGCTTCATTTTTTTCATTAAACTTTGATAATGCTGTCAAAATATAATCATCTATCAAAATTGTACTTGCAATTGGATATCTTTTTTTCTTTCCTCTCTTCCTTTCTTTAACTTCAATACAATCAACATCTTTTAATTGCTTCGAAATTTCCATATTTAATTTCTTTAATTTTTCGTTATTATTTCCAATATATCTCTTAACAAATATTCCATGTAATGTAGTATCTGATATAATATTATTATCAACCTGAGTATCAAAATATTCATTTACTGGTATAACCTTTATACCCTCTTCTTCAAACAAATCTCCACTTTTTATAACTAGAGATACTTTCCCTATTTTAGCATTTATTCTTCTTAAAAAAAATTTATTATATACATATTCACATATGTATATTACTGAAAAGATAATAACAAAAGAAATTGAAATAATTATTCCTATCAACCATTTATTACTATCTTCTATACTTCCTGTAAATGCAAGTATTAAACTAATTATTGTTGCTATTACTGAAAAAATATCCCAACTTCTTTTTAATAATAATAAATCAAAAAATTTCTGTTTTATTTTTTACACCTTCTTTCAAATTTTAAGTCAACAAAAATAAATATTCTATTATTCATTTTCTATTTTTTGGCTCTATTTCTTAATGCACTTGCAGCAACAGATTTTTGTATTTTAGATGTTTTACTACTTCTTAATTGCTTACTAGCTTTCTTCGCTACTTTCTTAGATGTTCTTATTTTATTTGTCATGCATATTCCTTTCTAGAGCTTTATTATATTCATAAGTATTTACAAATCTACATTTTTGTTTTATACTAAAAATATGTATAGAGAGTGCTAATTTTTATACATACTTTAAGGGCTGTTTTAATATAGCTCTTTTTCTTTGGTTTCTTTTATGACTAACTCTTAAAAGTCATTATTTTTTAAAATCAATTTTAATTATTTTCCCTATTTCTTCATCTTCATTATTTTTTAAT
>JAGHJM010000015.1 GCA_017886645.1 Clostridia bacterium | reverse complement strand
TTATTGGACGTTCAAGAGTAAACGATTACACTGGTTACTGTGTAGTAGGTGGAGCACCAGTTCCAAATTCATTTGTTTATGGACACAAAGCAGCAGGAGTTTAGAAGAATAGGAGGGCTATATGGAGCAATTGCTAAAAATAGCAAAACAATGCTTAAGTATTGTTGAGACGGCTACATTAAAAGATGAAGAAATTAAAATGTGGATAAATGCAGGAATAGCAGATTTGAAAAGACAAGGAATAACAGCTAGTGAAGAGACAAAAGACAGTCTTATACAGTCTGCTATTGTTATGTATGTAAAAGCAAACTTCGGTAATGTAGACATAAAAGAAAAAGAATTAGCACAGAGAATATATAGTCTTCTTTGTGCTAATTTAGGATTATCACAAGAATACTTAATGAAAGAGGAGAGTGATAGTAATGCGTGACGTAAGTTGTAAGTTGCTATCTACTACTTCTATACAAAACGATATAGGTGTTTCAATACCTCAAAAACCTGTGGAAATAGAAATTCCAATAATAAAAGTAGAAGATGTATATGCTAATGAGTATTATGAAGCTAATCAAGCAGGGTATCAACCAACTCTAAGATTAAGAATTAGTACATTAAATTATAACAATGAAGAAGAACTTATATATATGGGAACTACTTATTCAATAATAAGAGCTCAAGAGATAACAGCAGATGAACTAATTTTAGTTTGCGAAAGGAAAATAAAGAATGTCAAAGACAACTAAACCAGAGGACCTACAAAAGGTTTTAAGTGATTATTTGGAAAATTATGTTGAAGACATTACAGAAGATGTTGAAGATACAACAGATACTTTGACTAAAGAAGCTGTTCAAGAACTGAAGCAGACATCTCCGCGAGGACAAGGGAGTAGGAGTAAACCATATTATAAAGGTTGGACCAGACAAAGAGGTAAAGAAAATAGGGGAAGATATACTGTAAAAATTCATAATAAAACAAATTATCAATTAACACATTTACTTGAATTTGGACATGCTACAAGAAACGGAGGAAGAACAAAGGCTATTCCACATATTAGACCACTAGAACAGAAATATAACAAATTATACGAAAAAAGAATTACAACAGTAATTAAGAGGAGGTCAAAATGACATTAGAAGAATTAAAAACACAATTTGAAAAAGAAGGTTTCAAATATGCTTATGGCAAATTTGAAAAAGCAACAGAACCTCCACATCTTATAGCAATAACTGCAGATACAGATAATTTTATGGCTGATAACAAGGTTTATTATGGACCGATACCTATAAAATTAGATTACACTTATATTTATAAAAATATAGAAGAACAAAACAAAATAGAAAATAAAATTCTCGGAGATATTCCGTGGAATAAAACAGAGGAAACTTACTTACAAGACGAAAAAGTCTGGCAAGTAAGTTATTTTTTTGAAATTTAAAAAATTAAAGGAGGAAATTAAAATGCCAGATGCACAAAAAAATAAGGTTAAATTTGGTTTAAGTAATGTACATATTGCAAAACTAACAGAAACAGAAGAAGGAATTACATATGGTACACCATTTCCAGTACCAGGAGCAGTAGGATTGACTGCTGAGCCAGAGGGAGATACAACGCCATTTTATGCAGATAATATTAAATATTATGTAGCTGTTGCTAATAATGGTTACACAGGCGATTTAGAAATTGCTATGACACCAAAAGAATTTTTAACACAAATTTTAGGACAATTAGAAGACACAAATGGAGCTTTAATAGAAAGTGCTAATGATGTTAATGCTAGATTTGCATTAATGGGAGAAATAGAAGGAGACGTTAAAAAGAGAAGATTTGTGTACTATGATTGTACAGCAACAAGACCAAGCGCAGAAATGAATACTGTAGAAGAGTCTAAAGAACCCCAAACAGATACAATTTCTATTACAATGGCAGCAAGAAGTTCAGATAATGTAATTAAAGCAGTAATTGAGCCTTCAGAAGAAAATCAAGAAGTTTATAATACATTCTTCACAAAAGTATATGAGAAAAATGCTGTTGCAGGCGTTTAGGAGGAATATATGAAAAAAATAGAAATAAACGGAATTAGTTATGATATTGATTGCAATGCCCTAACTTATATTGATTATAGAAAAAAGTTTAATAAAGGGATATTCCAAGATATAGATATTCTACAAAAATTTACGACAACACAAGTGTTATTAGCAAATAAATACAAGAAAGAAAATCCTACTTTAACAGATGCACAAATAGAGATATTATTATCAAAAGACATGCTACAAAACTTAGACGAATATATTGAAGCTAGTACTAGATTAGCATATAGTTTAATTTATACGGCAGATGATAAAATAGGTAGCTATGAAGACTGGTTAAAAAATATAAAGCAAATAAAGACTAACGACAAATGGATTGTTGAGGTAACGGAATTTGCCGTCGACAACTTTTGTTGATACAGAAATAATTGAAGAGCTTAATAAAATAAATAGTAAAAGCGAAGAAACAATATTTCCAGAACATGATTTTTACTTAGCTTGTTTAAGACTAGGATTAAGAATAGATGATATGAAATATTTATCATATATTGATATTCTTAAAATGTTTATTTGCTTAAATAAAACTAATAACAAAAAAACAGACAATATAAAAAGTGCAACACAAAAAGACATAGATAGATTATTGGGATAAGAGGCTATTGCCTCTTATTTTTGTATATAGGAGGGAAAAATGGCAGGAAATATAAAGGGAATAATTGTCGAAATAGGTGGAGATACATCTGGATTACAAAAAGCATTAAATAAAGTTAATTCTGCTACTTCTAGTCTTAGTAAAGAGCTAAGAGGAATTAACTCTTTACTAAAGCTAGATCCTACTAATACAGAACTTGTAGCACAAAAACAACAAGTATTAGCGAATAATATAGAACAAACGTCAAAGAAATTAGAAGAATTAAAGAAAATACAAGAAGAAGCAAATGAAACAAACGACAAAATATCCCCTGAAAATTATAGAGCTTTACAAAGAGAAATAATAAATACAGAAAATAAACTAAAAGATTTACAAGTACAAGCTAGCAAGTGGACAACAGCAGGCAAGAGCATTGAAGAATTCGGAAACAAGATTACAAATATATCAAAAAAATTAGATACTTTAGGTAATACAATAACTACAACTTTAACTTTACCAGTTTTAGCAATAGGAACAGCAGCAGTAACAACAGGAAATGATTTTGAAGCTCAGATGAGCAGAGTACAGGCTATAGCAGGAGCAACAAAAAAAGAATTAGAAGAATTAACAAATCAAGCTATACAATTAGGTTCAGAAACAAGTTTTAGTGCAAGTGAAGTCGCAGAGGGTATGGAAAACTTGGCAAGTGCAGGGTTTACTACTGAAGAGATAATGTCTGCTATGCCAGGTTTACTAGATTTAGCAGCATCAAGTGGAGCAGAACTTGCAACAGCTTCTGAAATTGCAGCAAGTGCTATAAGAGGATTTGGATTAGAATCGGGAGAAGCAGGACATGTTGCAGATGTCTTTGCAGAAGCAGCTGCTAGAACAAATGCTCAAACTGAGGATATGGGATATGCTATGAAATATATAGCACCAGTTGCAAACACAATGGGATTAAAAATTGAAGAAGTAGCAGCTGCAATTGGTATTATGTCAGATGCGGGAATTAAAGGAGAGCAAGCAGGTACTACTTTAAGAGGTGCATTAGTAAGATTAACAAAACCAACCGACAAAATGCTTGATGTCATGGAAGATTTGGGAATAAGTTTTTATGATAACGAAGGTAAAATGAAATCTCTAACAGAAATGATATCAATGTTACAAAAAGCAACTAAAGGATTAACAGATGAAGAACAACAATATGCGTTAACTACTTTGTTTGGAACAGAGTCTTTATCAGGAATGGTGGCTTTAATAAATCGTGGCTCAGATGATTTAAAAGATATGACTAAGAACTTTGAAAATGCAGATGGAGCTGCTGAAGAAATGGCTGACACAATGCTAGATAATACAGCAGGAGCATTAGAAAGTTTAAGCGGTTCTTTAGAAAGTGCTGGAATTGCTATACAAAGAGCATTAGCTCCAGAAATAAAAAATTTAGCAAAATTGATACAAGGATTAGTAGATGACTTTACAAATCTATCACAAGAAGAACAGCAGAATATTATAAAAACAGTAGCGTTAGTAGCAGCTATAGGACCAGCGATAAAAATCTTATCAAAATTATCTAACGGAGTAGGAACTGTAGTTAAAGGTGTAGGGATGCTAAGTCAAGCTATTGCATTAACAGGAAAGACAAGTACTCAGTCATTTCAGCAAGCTTCTAAAGCAACACAAGGATTAGCAAAAGTGTTTACTGGATTAACAAGTCCAATTGGCTTAGCAACGACAGCTATAACAGTAGCAATTGCAGGAATAGCGATAGCAGCAAAAAATGCGAATAAAGATACAAAAGAAGCATTTGAAAATATGGGAGATGCTGCAACAGATTTTATTACAGGAATAGATACTGCAAATTCTCATTTAGATAGTTTCAATACTACTTTATTCGCTAGTGCAGAAGAACAACAGAAACTTCAAGATGATATGCAACAAATACAAAATGGAATAACTAAAATATGTAAGACTGCTGCTGATGAAAGAAGAGGTTATACTCAACAAGAAATAACACAGCTAGATGAATATTTTAAGAAACTAAGAGAGCTAAATCAAAGAGAGATTGAGATACAGCAACAAGTTGCTACAGCAATTAGTCAACAAGCAACAACAAATGCAGAAAAATTTTCTGGATCATTAGAAGAATATAAAATACAAGCACAAGAATGGATAAAAACAGCTGAAGAACAAAAAAATAAAACAATAGAAATTATACAAAGTGGAACCACAGAGCAAATAGCATTGTTAAATCAAAGATATACTACTGAGGAGTCAAGAAGAACAGAAGAATATCAAAAAGAATATAACGCTATTATGGAACAACAACAAAAGAAAGTAGATGCAGCTAATAGTGAAGTAGCAAAGGTAAATGGGATTTATGCCAATGGATATTTAGAAAGAGCAACGCAAAATGATGGATTTTATGCAGTAATGCAAGAATATAATCAAAAAGTAGAAGATGAAGAAAACAGACATAGTTCAATGATTGACAGTATAAATAATAATAGTTTATTAACGCAATACAATAAAAACAAATCGAAAGAAAACGAAAACTATAGACATCAACAAGAAACAAAAAAAATATGGAATAAGATGTATGAAGATATGGATGAAAGTCAAGAAAAACAACTAGGTGCTTGGCTAGTTATGGTTGCTCAAACAGAAATGTATGGAGGAGAAATAGATGAAGAAACGCAAGAAATTGTAGATAGTATAATTGATAGTTATGATAGTATGCCACCTGAAACTCAGAAAGCAATGAAAAATGCAATGCAACCTATGTTAGATGAAATGGAAGAGTCTGAGCCATCACTATTTGCAAAAGCTAGTTCTATAGCTGAAGGAATTTTAGGAAGATTAAAAAAATCTTTTGATATACATTCTCCGTCTAGACAAACTAGAGACATATTTAAAAACGTAATGAAAGGTGCAGAATTAGGACTTGAAGATGAAGAAAATAGGCTTTATAAGGAAATAGATAATATATCAAATGATTTATTAAATAAATTTAAACTTCTGAGAGTAAAAGATTTAAATATTGGTAGCTTAAATGGAAACATTTTAGATAAAACTAAGACAATATTTACAACTCCTCAAATAATATTTAATGTACAAGAACTAGATAAAGATAGATTAGAACAATGTTTTAACTATGTAAATAAGAAGTTTGGAAGTCAATATTGACAAAAAAATACATATTTTGTAAAATAGCATCGGAGGGGATTAAATGAATAAAGTAGTAACAAGAATATGTATTGTTGCAATTATATTAAGTATAGCTGTAATAATTGGAACTATAATATATTTTAAGATTAACGAAAATAAAGACACAAAAGAAGCATTTGAAAGTATGGGAAATGCTGCAACAGATTTTATTACAGGAATAGATACTGCAAATTCTCATTTAAATGATTTTGAATACAATTATGAAACAGGAGAAGTAGAATACAATAAAAAGAAATTAACATTAGAAAATTACAATAAGATTAAAATAGGAATGTCAGAAGCGGAAGTTGAAAAAATATTAGGAGAAGGCGAAAAGTTATCTCCAGCAGAAGAAAATACATATTTAATTAATTGGATAGATGAAGATGATACATTTTGTAGAATTCAAATAGTATTTGACAAAAACACGAAGACTGTGTCTACAATGTTGCAAGTCGGTCTTGAATAATAAAGAACTATAAACTAAGTAAAGATAGTTTTATACATAAATTTAGGAAGAGTTTTAGCTCTTCTTTTTTTGTGGAGGTAAAAATGGTAAGAGAATTTAGACTAATAAACGAAAAAGGACAAGAGTTTTCTTTGATGGATATAAAAAAGGCATTTTTACTTACAGACCCACAAGGTCTAGGTTATAAATATAATACAGAATATCAACAATTAGGAAATACATTTATAGAAAATTTAAGATATATACAACAGGGACAAATAATTGGAACTGCAAATTTTTTAGAATATGATAACTATAAAACATTTGTAGATTTTATAGAAAATTCAAGAAAATTAAGATTTGGATATAAAATACCATATAAAAATGAAAGTGTAAAAGAATATTTCAAAGATGTAAATTTTCAAAATATAACTAAAACGCAAAAGCAAATAAATGGTATATTTGTTGAGACAGTCGTATTCGACTGTCTTTCTTTATGGTATGAAGAAAATACAGTAATTTATACAATAGAAAAAGTAACGAATGAAATCAGGTGGGACTTTAGGTGGGATAGTAGATTTACAGACTATGACTCAAGAAACTTACAATACATAAATCAAGGACATGTTGAAGCTCCTATTTATGTTGAAATGGACGGACATATAGTAAATCCACAAATTGATTTATATGTTGAAGGAGAACTGTATCAAACAGTTAAAATAACAACAGAAATAGCTGAATATGAAAAATTTTTATATGATACTAGAGAAAATCAATTCTTTATAGGAAAACAAAATGTAGATGGAACTAAAAAAAATTTATATAGTTTAGACTATATTGATTTTTATAATGATAATGTAATAAGACTTCCAAAAAACAAATCATGTGAAATTAAATTAACATCAGAAAATGATGTCTTAAATGCTAAGCTTACTATATACCCTCGTTATAAAGCAGTATAGGAGGTTCGTATGAAAAATCAATTAACAGTAACATTCGATAATCAAAATTATATTGCAACATACAATCCTCAAACAGGTTACTATGAATTAGAGCTACAAGCACCTGATACAGGAGGAATATATAAAGCCGATATTAATTTCACAGATTTATACGAACAGGAATATGAAGATAGCATAGTAGTTCAAGTATTAGCAAAAGAAAAAGCAAAAATAGATACTAATAAAGTATTTATGTGGATATTTGATCATATAGATTTTAAAGTAAAAGATATAGTAGAAATTGCAAATTATGATATTAATATAGATGAAGAAACAAATGCTAATACATTAATTGATGTTTTAAAGAAAACTACAGCAAAAGCAAATGATATTATAACAATAAAAAAGAATAACGAGATAGTTTTTTTCGGAAGAGTAGAAGATATTCAAAATGCAGACGGACAGCTTTTATATAACTTCACAATGAAATATATAACTAATATATTTGATCAAGATATAATATTAAACGACTACGAGAATAGAGCTATAGTAACAAACGAAGCAGTTTATATAAAACCTGGTACAGCAACAACGAAATACGTGGGTATCAACACAAACAATGTGGAAATTGTGGATAATCCCGTTTTATTTAAAGTAGAAAAGTATAATAATTACTATTTAATTAGAAATTCATCAAACAATAAAGTACTGACTGCTGAAAGTTTAACAAGTGATGCTAATGTTATAGTAGCAGATTATCAAAACTTAGATACGCAAAAATGGCAAATAGAACAAGTATCTAATACTATATACAAATTTAAAATTGGTAATTTTTATTTAACTATACATATGGGAGGAACTGAAGCTGGAACAAACATAAAAATACATGAAGATTTAGGAGAAGATAACAAGCAATATTTCTTTTTAGAAGTAAATGATGAAATTATTATTAGAGAAACAGGAATAGAAGATTTTATTGCTAAAAAAATTACAGATAACTTTATATCTAATACAGATACTTTTGTTAATTTAGAGTATTTACAACTAGAAGTTAAAACACATACTAAAAAAGAAACATCAGTTACAAACGTTCAAAATAATATATTTAATTTGCATACATATATGACTAACTGTACACAAAATTATGATATTGTGTACAGCTTTTCTATTTCAAATAAAAAATTATTGATGACAATAGAAGTAAAAACAACAAAAAAAGAGCTAATAGATGTTAACGCACAGCCGATTTCAAATTATTCCGAAGTATTTGAAACAGATATAGTAAGTAAAGTAGTAGTCTTAACTAGTACAAGTGTATACACATTATATTTGCTAAATGATAGAACGACTACAACAGATAAAAACAATCAAAATCGTGCTGCAGGAAAAACTGTAACTGTATATACAGAAAACTATTCAGATGCAAGACAGACAGCTTTAGATCAAATAAAACAGAATACATATAATCACAATATTACATTTAATTATTTAGATAAATTTATAAAAATTGGTACACCGATTGCGATTAAAACAAAAGAGTCTTTAATATTTGATACTTATATATCTGCAGTTAGAATAACAAATAATAAATTTGTTGAATATACATGCGGAAATATAAGAACTAAGTTTATAGATAAATTATTAAAAGAAAGGAAAAAGTAAAATGCTAAAAGGACATGTTTTTTCTAAGCAAATATTCGGAAATCCCATATTTGCTTTATTCGTTAATACATTTTTAAGTGGAGAAAATGGCGTTTCAAATAATTATAAAAACGGAATGAAACCGACATACAGTGGATCTACTGTCAGCATTGATAGTGGAGCTGTTTGTATTCAAGGAAGGTTTTTAGAAGAAGATACATCATCATCTGTACAAGCAGGTACAAATAGCGCTTATTGTAAATTAGTAATAGAAATAGATTTAGATAAGCAAAATACAGAAAGTGAATTTAATCAAGTATCATATAAAATAATAACAAGTACAAGTGGTTATCCTGCCTTAACTCAAACCAATATAGTAAAAAATAATTCTGGTATATATCAATATGAGTTAGCGAGATTTAAAACGACTGCAAGTGGAATTACAGATTTTCAAGATATGAGAACATACCTTGACTTTGACTCAATATTTGATGAAATAAGAGCAAATTATAATACTGTATTAGAAGAACTACAACAATCTTTAGCAGATGTAAAAGATGGAAGCGACTATTTATTAAAAAGTGCAGGAGGAGCTGTAGAGGGGGAAATAAAGGCAAACGGTGGATTAAGTGGAGAACTAATACCAACAATGCTTTTAAATGAGAATTTAAATGAACTAAAAACAACAGGATTTTATTATGCATATGGTGGAAACACAGTATCAAATAAGCCAACAGGAATAAATAATTTTAGTTTATTAGTTACAAGAACAGGTAATACTGCATATTCACAAATTCTTGTTGATGATAAAGGAAATATTTTTTCGAGAACTTCAAATGGAAGTTCTTGGTATGAGTGGCTAGAATATTTTAGTGACAAGTCAATAGCAATCTTAACAGGTACTATAACAGTTTCTGGTAATGATACAAGTCAAGTTACTAAAACTATTTCATATCCAACAGGTTTTAATAAAGAAAATACAGTAGTTATAGCTGCTCAAACAAGAAATAAAAATGGATCTTTACAAGGATGGATGCACGGAGGAGTTTATGGCGCTGCAGATGTATTGCAAGGATTAAATTCTTTTAAAGTTCTTTTAGATGATGATAATATCGTTTTAGCAGGTAAAGCTATTCTTTTAGATGATAATCAAGTTCATATTTATGATTTGTCGGCAAGCTATGATTATAAAATAGTATTATTAAAAACAAATTAATGAAAGGAATTTGTTATGTTAAATAAAATAACAGAAATATTAATAGAACCGTCTCAAATAAAAGTACGGTTCTATTTTTAAATTTAAAATAAAAGCAACAAGATATTTAACTTATGAAGAATTAAAAGCTAAAACTTATAACGATATAAAAAACTTCACTTACGCTGAGTTGAAAGGAGAATGAAATGGCTAATACAGAAAAAGGAATATATTATCCAGATGACTATACAAAAGCTGCTGATGTACTTGCTGACATGAAAACAATGGCAGAAAGTATAGACAATGCAATAGAAAAATCTAAGTATAATGATAAAGACGTAAAAGACGATATATCAGATATACAAGATGAGCAAGAAATACAAGACGATAATATTAAAAAAAATACAACAAAAAATACTGAACAAGACGAACTAATACAAAAGTTAAAGAAAGCACTAATAAATGAGAGTACAGAACAATCAACAAGTATACATATATCAGATGCATCTAACGTACCAGCCGTGTTACAGATAGAAGGAAATCATTATCAAGAAACACAGGAAGGGACAGACAACTTAGCTGTGTTAAATGAAGGCACTATTACGCAGAATGGTATTACAGTAGATATTCAAGATGGCGTAGCAACTGTATCGGGAACTAATACAAGCGACGCAGCGACTTATATAACAATTGGAACAGCCTACTTGTATGCAAATAAAACATATTATTTAAGAAAAGAGCAAGGGACAGCAGTTGGAGGTTATTCTTTATATAAAAATGGTCAAACAAAATGGTTTGAAGCTACAGGAGAAAGCAGTATTGATATATCAGAAACTGGGGAGTGGGCTGTACGATATAGTGTAGATGCAAACGCATCAGTATCAGGAACTTTAAAGTTTGGAGTTTATGAAAATGCTGAAACTGAGTATGTTGTAGGTAAAAAAGCCGTACCTTCTGTTGAATATCCAAGTCCAATTAAAATAGTTGGAGATAATATAAATATATTACCTAACGAAGCGACCTCACAAACCGAAGGCAATTTGAAGTGGACTGTTAATTCAGATGGTTCTGTTCACGTAGTGGGAACAGCTTCTTCAAATGCACTTTTTTTAAAAAAAGGTACAAATAACACCGAAGAAGTTTTTAGATTTAAAGCGAATAAGATTTATAAAAATGTAGGGAATGTTGATGTTATATACAAAAAAACAGATGGCGGTTATGCGAGAAAATTAGAAGGAGAAATTTTTTCATATGAAGAAGATGAAGTGATTAATCAGTTGTATCTTCAAGTAGTATCAGGACAAACAGTAGATGAGACATATTATCCAAAAATAGTAGAGTATTATGAAGGAATAGACGAGAGCTATAGTCCTTACAATATGGGTGCAGTCAAAATAACTAAAGTGAACAAAAACATGTTTATTTTACCAGCCTCAAATTTATTAGGCGTAGAAGTTGCCCCTCAAGAAGATGGAACATATAAATTGAACGGAACTTCTACTACATCTTGGGCTTACAGAAATGGAGAATATTTTTGGATTTCACCAGGGAAATATACTCTTTTTGCCGAAGGATTAGAAGGGCTTATAAGTGCTGTGTTTGGAATAAGAACAGAAGATAATTGGAAAGCAGAAATAAATGTAGGCATTAAAGAGTATACTTTTGAAATTACTAAAAAAATGAAAGTTAGACCGTATTTCACATGCTCGTCTTCATCAGTTTTTAATAACAATACAATTAAAGTACAATTAGAAAAAAATACAAAAACAGATTGGATAAAACATGAACAAAAAGAATACATCTTGCCAGTGCAACAAGAAATGCTAGAGGGAGATTATTTTGATTTAAAAAATGATAAAGAAGTACATGGATTTAAAATAAAAATCTTTGATGGAACTGAAACAATTACTACGACCTCAAATGGAAATAGCTTTTCATATAATGCCCTAGATATTTTAAGAGAAACAAATATTTTGAAAGTTCCGCAATTATTTTCTAATTGTTATATTGCAAGTAGCTGGAATGACAGAAATACAAATAATAAAGCTAATACAATAGCTATATATAATTACACAATTGGATTTGATAAAGGAGAATTTTCAACAATTGAAGAATTTAAAGCAGAATTAATAAAAAGATATAATGAAGGCAATCCAATTTATGTGATATATCCATTAGCCGAAGCAGAAAAGCTAGACTTAACAAAAGAACAAAAAGAAGTACTACAGCAACTAAATGCCTTAGATTTATATAAAGGAACAAATAACATTTATACAGAACAAGACTTAGCATTACTGCAGCTAGACTATACAGCAGATACTAAGATGTATATAGATAATAAGATAGTAAATACAAATGCTCAAATATTAAATGTAGCAGGAGGTAACTAATATGTACGAGATTATAAAAAGTGTTATAAATTCAAAAGATTATGAATTAAGAGACATGTTATACAAAATCAACAAAATGTATATAGAAAGTGCAATAACAGAAGAACAAAAGGCAGAATTAGATGAGTTAGCAAGAGAAAATGCAAAAGCAGAAAATAGTTGTGCACCATTAAAAAACCAAATAGAAGACATCTATAGCAAGTTAGCTCAAATAACTAGCAGACTTGAAACTTTAGAGAATAAAGAGAGTACAGAAGAACCAACAGAGTCAGTAGAACCCGAGGAAGATGAATATCCAGAATATGTACAACCAACAGGTGCACATGATGCATATAATACTGGTGCGAAAATAACATTTAAAGGCGAAAGGTATACTTGCCAAATAGATGGATGTGTATGGTCACCAGAAGAATATCCAGCTGGTTGGAAGAAGGAAGAAACAACAGAAAGTGAGAGTTAATATGGAAAAAAGAGATAAAGTAATGATTGTAGGATTAATCATAATATTAGCCTTCATATTAATAAATATCTTTTCTAATGTACATACAATGTATGACTATGAAGCAAGAAAAGAGTCAGGTAATGAACGTTGGTTGCAAGTAGAAAACAGGATCTTGCAGACAGAAGAAAAAGTCAAACAGTTAGAGGAGGAGATTGAAGCATGGAAGCAATAACTCAAGTTGGACAACTTATAGGAACATATGGTGTAAGTGCTGTAATAGTTATTATATTCTTATGGGACTATGTAGCAAATAAAAAGAAAAACACAGAAAATCAAGAAACAATAAAAGCTACTTTAGAAGTAGTAAAAGAAAGTACAACGACAATCTCTAGCTGTTTAATAGAAATGCAACAGACAAACTTGAATACTGCAAAATCACTAGAATTATTACAAAAGCAAATGGAAAGTACTGATAAGAAAGTAGATAAAATTTTAGAAGAAAGGAGGAACTCACAATGAGTAACAAAATATATGATGTTCTTAAATGGATAACATTAGTATTTTTACCAGCTTTGACAACTCTAACAGGTGTAATACTAAATTGTTTTAATATAGGTTGTACAGATATAGTTTTAACAATTATGACAGCTGTTACAACTTTCATGGGTGCAATTTTAGGTATTTCAAATATTAATTATAATAAAAATAAGGAGGAATAGAATATATGGACGATAAGAATAAAACAGAACAAGATGTTGATAGCTTAGGATTTACTACAGATGTAGAAGGAGTGAGCGATAATGGAGATAATTAAGGATATTACAAATACTAACAGAACAATTTCTAACAATAGAAAAATAGAATATTTAGTTATGCATTATGTAGGTGCAGTATCTACAGCAAGAAATAATGCTAGTTATTTTAAAAATACATATCGTGGTGCTTCTGCACATTATTTTGTAGATGATAACGAAGTGGTACAAGTAGTAGAAGATAAAGATATTGCATGGCATTGTGGAAATGATGTGTATTATTCTGGTGCTAGAAATAGTAACAGTTTAAGCATAGAAATGTGTTGCTACAGAATGTCAAATGGAAATTTAAATATAACAGCAGATACAGAAGCAAGAGCAGTAGAACTAGCCAAAGAATTAATAAAGAAATATAATATTCCAATCGAAAATGTTGTAAGACATTATGACGTAACACACAAGAATTGTCCTGCACCATTTGTAACTGATGAAGAAAGATGGAATAACTTTAAGAAAAAATTACAAGGAGAAGATGTGCAAGAAGAAACTCCAGATAAAAACAATGATAGTGACTATGAAAAACGTGTTAAAAATTGGCAAGATACAATGAATTTAGATTATAAATGTGGATTAGAAATAGATGGCTCATTCGGTCCTGCTTGTAGAGAACAAGCACTAGAACACTATTTATATTATAAAATTCCTACAATAAAGAATGAACATGTAAAAGTTATACAAGTAAATTTAAATAGGCATGGTGCAAACTTAGAAGTAGACAGAAGTTTTGGACCTGCTACAGAGCAAGCAGTTAAAGATTTTCAAAAGAAAAATGGCTTAACAGTTGACGGCTTTGTTGGTGCAGATACTACAGCAGCATTGTTGAAATAGATAAAAGCTAGACATTTACTTGTCTAGCTTAATTTCTTTCTATTAATATTAGACTATACTACATTTAATTAATCTAGTTTTGCATTAATTTTTCTTTTTCTATTTTTGTTATCATATAAGAGACAAAATCTTTAAGTACTGCTTGATTTAATTCAAAATATTCAATGTCTATACTATTTTGAAAATGTTCTTTTATAGTTTTTTCATCTTTTACATCATCTAAATCATTAAATTCTATATAATCGTCTATTTCTTCTTGTAAATCTAAATATTTATAGTACTCTTCTTCTATTTCGCTTTTAGTTATAGAGCTTCCGTTTTCATAATCTATAATATCTGAACAAGAAGTATTGTCTCCTCCAGTTTTTTCTTTAATTTCTTTAAAATACTTATTTAACAATTCATTTTTCATTTTTTACACCTTTTAACCCTTTCTTTTTTTTAATTTACTTTTTTACAATATTTTTCTTCAAATCTATTAACAGATTCTTCAGATACTAATTCGTAATGATCACAACATTCTTTATCAATAAACCAGCCCTTTAAAGCAACAAGTTCATTATTTTCTATTAAAGCTACACTTTTTGGAATCCACTTTAAATTTCTTATAGCATAACCACAGCTAGAAAAGCCAATGTAACCAGAAACTTTTACTGCGATTGCTTTTTCCGTTTCTTTTTCAACTTTTAACTTTTCACTAATTTTTTCGAAATTATTTAATTCTTTCATTTTAATTGCCCTCTTTCTCTTAACTTAAATATATTATACATTAGCTAACGCTAAAAGTCAATACTTTTTTGAAAATTTTTTTAATTTTTTTTAAATTTTATTAAAATACCATCATCAATAATTTCAGCAGATAGAATTTCTTTAACTTTGTTATTTTCATCTAGCAATTTTAATTCTCTAGCCTCTTTACTACCGAATGTTATTGCATAGCTTGTTTCATAACCTTTTCCATTTTTTTTAGCAGTGAGTTTCATATTTTACCTCCCTTGATTTTTTAAAATATATCATATATAATATTTATATACAAGAGAGGAATTAACCTCTCTCGTAATTACAAGTCTTTTAAGATTAGTTCAATCTGTTCGCGATTTGCTTGTTTTCTTAATAAGTCTTGTTTTTGTGCTTGTCTATGTGCTAGATAGATAAGCACTTTTTTTATTAAATGTTTCATAGTCCTCACCTCACCTTCTGTATATATTATATATTAGCTAACGCTAAAAGTCAATACATTTTTTAAAATTTTTTCAAAAAATGTTGTTTTTTATTGTATTCGACAACTTTCGACACAACAAATTAACATAATATGCTATAATTATTATGAGGTGGTTATAATGCATGATTTTTATATAAAATCACTACAAAAGATTAAAGAATTAAAGAGACTACCTTCAGAGAAAGATTACAATAAAATAGCTATGGAAGAAAACTTATTAAGTTCAGAAAGTCTAAAATTTATAAGTAAAAAGAATTTTAGAGATTTGTGCTTAGAAATAAGAAGATAAAAAGAGAACTATTTTTAGTTCTCTTTAATATTTTTTTGAATATTTAAAAGTTTAATAAAAAATCTAAATTACCCAAAAGAGAATATAAAAAATAAATATATGGTAAAAAATTACAATAAAAATTCCCGACTTTTTCCCGACTCAGTTTAAAATAACTGTGAAGGAACATAAAGGACAAAACAACATAAATGTTGATTTATAGGCAATTAGGGGAAACTTAAAAAAATAGAAAGTACTTATATTGTCTCACATCGTCGCTACCAAAGTTTTAATAAAATGTACAAAAATAGCATATCTCAACCAATTAGAGGTATGCTATTTTTGTAATTTAACACATATTTATCATATTAGGTTTAATAAAAAATATATTTAAACAAAAATAAATTATTAACTTTAATGAATAAATTGTGAATATAAAACTAATATTTGGGAATTTCTTTTGATAAATCTATAACTAATTCATTTAAAACTTCTTTATATTCTTTAATATTATATTCTTCTCTATATTCATCAAGTTTTATAAAGTGGTATCTATCAACATTTTTAAAATATAGATATAAATTATTTTTTGCAATAGTATATTTGGACATATTACTATACTTTCTATCAACTTCTGCATAAAAATTAAGAGCAGAAACAATAAAATTGTTTAAAGCCTCACGTTTTTGATCATTTACTTGCTTAATATTGTTTTTCTTTATTTCATAATGATTATTAATTATGCATGTAATAATTGGAGAAATAAGGGCCATAATGGCAATTATAGATGTAATTGTTAAAGATAAGTCTATTTCCATAAATATCACACTCCAGTAATTTTTAAGTCCATTATAGCAAGATAAATTAAATATTGCAAACTTATCATAAAAATTAATTATAAGCATATTTAATAGTAAATGTAGAAAAGGTGAAGTTATGAAAAAAGGAAAATTTAGGTGTGTTACATTTTCGCTAAAAAATAAACTATATATTATAATTTTTTGTAGTTTTATATTATGTTTAGTTTTATTTTCAAATACAAATTTAGTTTCAGCAAGAGAAGGACTATTTTTATGGGCAAATTCTGTAGTGCCAACATTATTTCCGTTTTTTGTTGCTACAGAATTATTAAATCATACAAATTTTATTCCATGGCTTGGAAAACATTTGAATAAATTAATGAGACCTATTTTTAAAATTCCAGGAGAAGGAGCATATGCATTTTTAATGGGATTAATTAGCCGGCTATCCTGTAGGAGCGAAAATTGTATGCCATTTAAGAGAAAAAAATCTTTGCACTAAGGATGAAGGAGAAAGGATGCTTGCTTTTACAAATAATTCTGGACCATTATTTATAGTAGGAACGGTTGGAATTAGCCTATTTCAAAATCAAACAGTTGGAATAATATTATTAATAACTCATATTTTAGCTTGCATAACAGTAGGAATAACATTTAGCTTTTTTAGAGAAGAAAAGAATATTAGATTTGATAGATATACTATAAATGCAAAAAAAGAAGATGATAAAAGCTTAGGAGAAATTTTAGGAGAGAGCATAAAAGGGGCTATTACCACAATACTTATGATAGGCGGATTTGTAGTAATATTTTCAATAATAATTTCAATATTGAATAAAAGCCACATATTAGATGTAATTACAATATCAATTTCTCCTATCATAACTAATTTGGGAATAAGTAATGAATATATAAAACCTATGCTTGCAGGAATTATAGAATTAACGAATGGATTAAAATTAGTTAGTAGTAATTCTGTAATAAACTATAATTTAAGTATAATAATTTCATCTTTTTTACTAGGCTTTGGAGGAATATCTGTATTATTACAAGTAGCAAGTATTGTATCTAAAACAGACTTGTCTATGAAAAAATATGTTGTAGGAAAATTTCTGCAAGGAATTATTTCTACTATATATGTTTCTATAATATTAAGTTTTATACCAGAATACAATAAGCAAAGTATGAATGTAAGTTTTACAATTCTAATCGGTTTATTAGTTATAATTACTATAATGCTGTATATAATTTCAAGAAAAATTTTTCAGAAAAGATTTGCGGTTAAAAAAATGTAATATTTTTATATTATATGAATATAAATTAATAGTATGTATTTACAAGGGAGGATATTATGGATAAAAATATGGATATGAATAATTTGGGATTTTCTCCATATGGAAATTACGACATGAGATATGACCAGATGATGGACGAAGGAAATATGTTTAATCCTATAATACAATATGAACAGGCATATATGTATTATAGATATATGACACAGCAAATAGAATATAAAATTAAATGTAAAGAATATGAAAAAATGTGTAATAGACAAGATAATGCAAGAAGTGAAAGAAGAACAGAATAAAAATATAATAAATTTAATTTTTTTATTAACATATGAAAAAAATAGTGTTAAAATAATACACGGAGGGGAAAAAAATGAATACAAAGGATGAAAGCAAAGATATTTATGAAATATATAAGAAGGATTGTGTTTATTCTGTAAAAGAGTTTATAGATAAACACAATTTTAGTGCAAAAGGATTAACTACAAAAAAAGCAGAGGAAAATCAGGAAAAATATGGGCTAAATTTAATAAAGCAATCTAAACCTAAAAAATGGTATTATTTTTTATTTAAAAGTTTATTTAGTTCATTTAATATAATTTTATTAGTAATAACTTTATTGCTAATATATACAGATGTAATTTTACCGGAAACTCCAAGCTATGCTAATATTATAGTTATTATAGTACTTATATTGGTTAGTTCATTTTTGGAATTTTTTGAGGTTTTCAAATCAAATAAAGCAGCAGAAAAATTAAAAAAGATGGTTTCAGTAAAAGCAACAGTACTAAGAAATGGGAAAGAAGTAAAGATTCCGCTTGAGCAGGTTACAATAGGAGATGTTGTAGTATTAAATGCAGGTGATTTAATTCCAGCAGATTTAAAGGTAATAGAAGCAAATGACTTATATTTGGTTCAATCTTCTTTAACAGGAGAATCTGATGCTGTTAGAAAAACAGAAGTTTCTGAGCATAAAATAGAAAGTAAGATAGAAGATATAACAGATATAGATACAATTTGTTTTATGGGTACAAATGTAATGAGTGGTACTGGAAAAGGTATTGTATTTAAAATTGCAGATGATACATATTTTGGAAAGGTTGCACAAACTATACAAATTGGAAAGCCTAAGACAAGCTTTGAAAACGGTATAGAAGGAATAAGTAAATTACTTATTAGATTTATGGTCATTTTAATTGCAATAGCATTTTTAATAAATAGTTTTAAACATGATACTTTAGTAGCTTTTACATTTGCTGTAGCAATTGCAATTGCTATAACTCCGTTACTACTTCCAGTCATTCTTTCATCAAGCTTGGCTAAAGGTGCTGTTAAAATGGCACACAAAAATACAATTGTAAAAAAACTAAATAGTATACAATCATTTGGGGCAATGAATATATTGTGTACAGATAAAACTGGTACTTTAACTCAAGATAAAATAGTATTAGAAAGATATTTAAATGTAAATGGAGAAGAAGATGATGAAATATTAAAATATGCTTTCTTAAATGCATATTTTCAAACTGGATTAGAAGGAAGTATAGATAAAGCAATAATAAAAAAAGTAAAACAGGAAAAATTAAGTAAATTGACAAAGGAATATAAAAAAGTAGATGAAATACCTTTTGATTTTTCAAGGAGATGTTTATCTGTAATAGTAGAAAAAGATGGAATAAGGGAAATGATAACAAAAGGTGCAATAGAAGAAATATTTAATATGTGTACAAGTATTGAATATAAAGGACAAGAAGAAAAAATAACAGCAAATGAAAAACAAAAATTAAAAGAAATGACTAAAACTTTAAGTCAAGAAGGACTAAGAGTTGTAGCGATATGTAAAAAGAAAAATATTGAAGAACTTCCTGATTATACACCAAAAGATGAGAGTAAAATGACTCTTATAGGTTTTATAGGATTTCTGGATCCTCCAAAGCCAAGCGCAAAAGATGAAATAAAAAGATTAAATAAAGATGGAATTCGTGTAATTGTTCTTACAGGTGATAATGAATATGTTACTAAAGCTGTATGCAAAGAAGTTGATATTAATACAAATAGAATAGTTTTAGGAAGTGAAATAGAGAAATTATCTGATACGGCTTTATTAAGGCTATTGAAAAAGACAAATGTTTTTGCTAGACTTTCTCCAATACAAAAAGCAAGAATTGTACAAGTATTAGAAAAAGCAGGAAATGTAGTTGGATATATGGGAGATGGAATTAATGATGCTCCTTCCTTAAATAGTGCAGAGGTAGGAATATCGGTTGACACAGCAGTAGATATAACTAAAGAAACAGCAGATATTATTTTATTAAAAAAGAATTTAAATGTTTTAACAGATGGCGTTTTAGAAGGAAGAAAAACATTTGGAAACTTATTAAAATATATAAAGATTGCTGTAAGTTCTAATTTTGGAGAGGTGCTATCAGTTTTAGTAGCAAGTGTAGTGTTACCTTTTTTCCCAATTACTCCAATTCAGTTACTAGTACAAAGTTTATTATATGATTTAGGTCAATTATCACTACCATATGACAATGTAGATAAGGAATACTTAGAAAAACCAAGAAGATGGGACTTAAAGAGTATAAAACGATTTATGTTTTATATGGGACCTACTAGCTCAATATTTGATTTAATAGTTTTTGCTTTGATTTGGTTTGTATTTGGTGTTAGAGATGCAGCTTTGTTTCAAACAATTTGGTTCTGTTTTGGAATTATTTCTACTATGATGGGATTACATGTAATAAGAAGTGGAAAAAGGCCATTTGTAGAAAGTAATGCATCAAATGCTGTATATATAACTACAATAGGTATTAGCTTATTAACTTTACTTATACCATTTACAGGACTAGGAAAAATTATAGGATTAGTGCCATTACCATTAGTATATTTATTAATAATATTTGGAGTTGCATTCTTATATTGTATGTTAGCTTCATTTGTAAAGAAAAAATATATAAAGAAATATGGTGAATGGCTATAGATTTACAACAATAGGTTTTTGTGATATAATTCAAACTGTAAAAAATAAAAGAAAGAGGAATTAATGTGGAAAAAAGAAAAAGAGTATTTAAAAATCATGAAATGGGGACAGTTCAAGATTTTAAAGAACTTTTAAATAGGGCGGCTGAAAAATATGGCGATAAAGTAGCATTTGAATATAAAGAAGACTCAAATAATAAAAAATCAAAAATTATAAAAAAGACATTTAATCAATATAAAAAAGATGCAGAATATTTAGGTACTAAACTATTAAAAATGGGATTAGATGGAAAGCGAATTGCATTAATTGGACCAAATAGATATGAATGGTGTGTGTCATATATTTCTGTTGTAGCAGGTGATATGGTAATAGTTCCATTAGATAAAGCATTACCAGATGTAGAGATAAAATCACTTATAAAAAGAAGCAAGGCTGATGCAATTATATTTGATAAAAAATATATTGATGTATTTAAGGAAATAAAAAAAGAAAATAATACAAATTTAAAATATTATATTTGTATGGATAAATGTGAAGAATTTGATACATTATTTTATGAAGATTTAATTAAAGACGGAAAAGAATTAATAGAAAACGGAAATAGTCAATATAGTAATTTAAAAATAGATAATCAAAAAATGTCTATAATGTTATTTACATCAGGAACTACATCTATAGCAAAAGCTGTTATGTTATCTCAAGATAATATTTGCTCTAACATTAATGCAATGCCACATTTTGTATTAATGTATGATACAGATGTATTATTGTCATTCTTACCAATACATCATACTTTTGAATGTACAATTACATTTTTATATGGATGCTTATATTGTGGAGCAACAATAGCATTTTGTGATGGACTTAGATATGTAGTTGATAATTTGAAAGAATATAAAGTAACTGTATTTGTTGCAGTTCCATTAATGCTTGAAACAATGTACAAAAAAATTATGAAAGGCATAAAAGAGCAGGGAAAAGAAAACCTAATAAAATTTATAACACCTATTACAAATGGATTAGCTAAAATACATATTGATTTAAGAAAGAAAGTATTTAAACAGGTTTTAGATAACTTAGGTGGCAAATTAAGATTAGTTTTGTATGGAGGAGCTCCAATGGAAAAAAGTACTGTAGTAGGACTATCTAATTTTGGAATTGCTATGGTACAAGGTTATGGCTTAACAGAAACGTCACCTGTTATTTCAGCAGAAACAGATTATTATAAAAGACCAGGTTCATCTGGTTTGATTATGGTAAATGAAGAGGTAAAAATAGATAATCCAAATGATGAAGGAATAGGTGAAATTGTTGTAAAAGGTCCTAATGTAATGCTTGGCTATTACGAAAATGAAGAAGAAACAAAAAAAGTATTAAAAGACGGATGGTTTTATACAGGAGACTTAGGATATTTAGATAAAGATGGATATTTATATTTAACAGGTAGAAAAAAAGATGTTATAGTACTAAAAAACGGGAAAAATATATATCCACAGGAAATTGAATTTTTAATTGGAAAATTACCTTTTGTGTTAGAAAATATAGTATATGGAAAACCAGATAAAAATAAAGATTATATTATTTCTGCTAAAATTGTATATAATGAAGACATAATGAAGGAATTGTATCCAGATAAAAGTGAAATTGATTATAAAGACATAATATGGGAGGCTATAAAAGAAAAAGTGAATAGTCAAATTCCAGAATATAAGCATATTAAAGAAATACAAGTTACAAAGGAAGCATTAATAAAAACAACTACTCAAAAGGTAAAAAGAGCAGAAGAATTAAGGAAAATAGGAGTTTAATAAAAAAACAGCACTAAAGAAAATAAATAATCTTAGTGCTGTTTTTTATTGCTTTAAAAGTAATGAAAAGTGTTATAAATACAAAAATAAAAGAGAAATTAGGAAATTATTTTGAAAATGAAAGAAATTTGCTAGATAAAGAAATTAGTTAAAAACCTTCCAATTTTTTCTAAAATCAAGTATAATATATAAGAAGGAAAATAGAAAATGAAATTTTTAACTCAAGAATTAGAAAAAAACGAAAAGTTTAAAGAAATTATAAATCAAATACAAAATAAGCAAAGTCCGATAGCTATATCGGGCTTATCTGACGTGACAAAAGTAAATGCTATTTCTAGCATTGCAGATGCAACAAAAAGAAAAATATGTATTGTAACTTATAATGAAATTCAAGCAAAAAAACTTGCAAAGGATTTGAAATTCTTTTTTAAACATGTATATTTCTTTCCTAAAAGAGAAATTGCTTCATATGATTATATTACTGAAAGCAAAGATCTTCCTTATGCTAGAATAGATATTCTAAATAAAATTATATTAGAAGAAAAGAAAACTGAACCTATAGTGATAGTTACAACAATTGAAGCGGTTATGCAAAAAATGATAACTAAACAAGAGTTATATGAAAATACTGTAGACTTTAGAATAGGAAACTCATATTCTATAGAAAAACTTAAAAATATATTTGTTATGTTAGGGTATGAAAGAACAGAATTAGTTGAAGGAAGAGGACAGTTTAGCATACGTGGGGGAATTGTAGATGTAGGGCTTTCTGAAAAAGTTGGAGTTAGAATTGAATTTTGGGGAGAAGAGGTAGATTCTATAAGATACTTTAATGTATCAACACAAAGATCAACAGAAATGTTACAGACTATTACTATTTTTCCGGCACATGAATTTATAACAAATAATATAAATAATGTTTGTAAAAAAATAGAAGGAAAATATAAAAATGTAGAAGAAGATATAGAGTTAATAAAAAATGGTGAGGCAATAAGCAAAATTGATAAGTATTTTAATGAATTTTATGATAATCAAAGTTATTTTTTAGATTATTTATCAAATAAATACTTAATATGTATTGATGAAAATTCTAAAATAAATCAAAGAAAAGAAAACATTGTTATAGAGAATAATAACTTAATAAAATCATTGATAGAAAAAGAAAGATTTGTACCAGAATCTATAAAAAATATAAGTTTATTTGAATATGAATGGAATAACAAGCAAATATTATATTTAGAACAAAATGATTTATTACAAAATATTATAAAGTATAGTTTTTCTACAAGGGAAATACAATTTTTTCAATCAGAAACAGATTTATTAATATCTGATTTAAATGAATATCAAAAAAATAAAAAAAGAGTAGTACTTTTAGGGGGAAATGAAGCTACAGCCAAAAAAATTTGTAGTTTACTAACAGAAAAAGAAATAATCTATAAGTATGAAGAAAATATTAAAGAATTAAATCCAGGGGAAATAGTTATTACATTAGGAAGCCTTTCAGCTGGATTTGAAAACTATGATTTAAATTTAGTATTAATAAGCTTAGCAAATACATTTGAAGAAGTTACAAAAAAGAGAAAAGTTTCAAGTAGTATTTTTAGGCAAGGGGAAAAAATTGTTTTTGCTGATTTAAAAGAAGGAGATTTTGTGGTTCATAAATTGCACGGAATAGGTCGATTTATGGGAGTAAAAACAATTACAACAGAAAATAAAATTACAAAAGATTATATTAAAATAAAATATAAAAATGATGATGTACTTTATGTGCCTACAGACAGTTTAGATAATGTACGAAAATATGTTGGTGGAGGAGAAGCTGCACCAAAATTAAATAGACTTGGCTCTAAAGAATGGAATACAACTAAAGCAAAGGTAAAGAAAAACTTAGAAGTAATAGCAAAAGATTTAGTTGAACTATATGCAAAAAGGCAAAGAATTCAGGGATTTAGTTTTTCAAAAGATTCACCTTGGCAAATGCAATTTGAAGAAAGCTTTCCATATCAAGAGACTGATGACCAATTGCGATGTATAGAAGAAGTAAAGAAAGATATGGAAAAGCCAGTTCCAATGGATAGACTTTTATGTGGAGATGTTGGATATGGAAAAACAGAAGTGGCAATTAGAGCAGCATTTAAAGCTGTTATGGATCAAAAGCAAGTTGCATATTTAGTACCGACTACAGTTCTTGCTAATCAGCAATATGAAGAGTTTAATAATAGAATGAGTGAATATGCGATAAAAGTAGAGTTGTTAAATAGATTTAGAACAAAAAAAGAACAAGAAGAAGTAGTAAAAAAACTTAAACTAGGAGAAGTAGATGTAGTTATAGGAACACATAGAATACTTAGTCAAGATGTGGAATTTAAAGATTTAGGATTACTTATTATTGATGAAGAACAGAGATTTGGAGTAAAACATAAACAAAATAATAAAAAGTTAAAAAATAGTGTGGATGTATTAACTATGACTGCAACCCCAATACCAAGAACTCTTCATATGTCTATTTTGGGAGTAAGAGATATGTCTGTTATATATGAACCACCTCAAAATAGAAGACCTGTTCAAACATATGTATTAGAATATGATGAAGAGGTTATAAGAGAGGCTATTACAAAAGAACTAGAAAGAGGTGGGCAAGTATTCTATTTATTTAATAATGTGGAGCAAATTATAAGAAAAGCAGATAGTATATCTAAAATTGTACCAGAAGCGAGGGTTGCTTATGCACATGGAAAAATGACAGGAAAAGAACTAGAAGATATAATGGAAACATTTATTAAAAAGGAAATAGATGTATTAGTATGTACAACAATTTTAGAGTCTGGAATAGATATACCAAACGCAAATACTATTATAGTTGAAAATGCAGATAGATTAGGTTTGTCACAACTTTATCAAATAAGAGGTAGAGTAGGAAGAAGTGATAAACAAGCATATGCATATATTACATATAAAAGGGACAAACTACTTTCAGAGGTTGCAGATAAAAGGCTAAAAGCTATAAAAGAATTTACCGAGTTTGGTTCTGGATTTAAAATTGCCATGAGAGACTTAGAAATAAGAGGAGCGGGAAGCATGCTAGGGGAAATACAACATGGGCATATGGAGCAAGTAGGATATGATACATATTGTAAATTACTAGATGAAGTAATGAAAGAAACTCAAGGCATAAAAGTAAAAGAGGAAAGAGATGTACAAATAGACTTAGATATATCAAGTTATATTCCAGATAATTTTATTAGTGATAGCAGTCAGAAAATTGAAGTATATCAAAATATTGCTCTATGTAGAACAGAAGAAGATATCCAAAATGTTATTGATGAAATTATAGATAGATATGGAACTTTACCAGATGAAGTTGAAAACTTAATTGAAATTGTAAGAATAAAAGAATTAGCTAGAAGTATAAATGTTGTAAAAATTGCACAAAGATATAATAACATTGTATTTTATTTTTCAGATAATAATTATCCAGCAGAATGGGTAAGTGCTTTAATAGAAAAATATGGTGATAGAATTAGGTTTTCTAAAAGTATAGAACCATATGTTACTTTAAAAAATGTAACAAACATAATAGAAGAAGCAAAGGAGTTTTTAAGATATTATGCAGATAATTTCAAGTAAAGATAATGAAACAATAAAGTATATAAAAAAATTAAAAGATAAAAAATATAGAGATGAAACAGGAGAATATATTGTAGAAGGAATTAAACTAGTAAAAGAAGCAATAGAAGAAAATTCTAAAATTAAACATATTATAATATGCGAGGATTGTGAAAGTGATTCAAAAATAGAACAAAGCTTATTATATGATATTGCAAAAAATAATTGTATATATGTTACTAAACAAGTATTTCAACACATTACAGGCGTAGAGACACCTCAAGGAGTATTAGCGGTTGTTGAAAAAAATAATAAAAAGGAAATAGATTATAATAAAGATATAATTATTGCATTAGATGGGATACAAGATCCAGGAAACTTAGGCACAATATTAAGAACTGTAGATAGTGCAAATTTGAATCAAATAATTCTATCTAATGATTGTGTAGATCCATATAATCCAAAGGTAGTAAGATCTACAATGGGTGCAATTTTTAGATTAAACATTATAGAAACAAAAAATTTAAAAGAAACATTAGAAAAAGCACAAAAAAATAAGTTTGATATAATGGTAACAGCATTAGATACAAATAATAACATATATAATGTGGAATATAAAAATAAGGTAATCGTTATTGGAAACGAAGCAAATGGAGTAAGTAAAGAAATCCAAGATATAGCAAACTACAAAGTAAAGATTCCGATGCTAGGAAGAACAGAAAGTCTAAATGCTTCAGTAGCAACAGGGATTATAATATATGAATATGTAAGAAGAGTTTTTAAATAATGTGTCAATGGGGACGGTTCTTTTTGACAAGATTAAGATTAGTTTTGTGCAAATTAATGTGATAAAGGTTGTCAAAAAGAACCGTCCCCATTGACACAAAAAAACTTGCTAAGTGCTATAATCAGGTGTATAATAAACATGCAAATATAAAAGGAGAGATATATATGTATAGAGATCATAATTGCGGAGAATTAACAATAAAAAATGTAGGAGAAAATGTAACTTTAGCAGGATGGGTTCAAAGAATTAGAAATTTGGGTTCAATGAAGTTTATTGATTTAAGAGATGAATTTGGAATAACACAAATAGTAATTTCTTCTGAAAATACGGAAATAGAAAATGTACTAAAGGAAGTTGTTACAGAATCAGTAATTCAGGTTGTTGGAAAAGTTGTTGAGAGATCTAATAAAAATAACAAAATACCAACAGGAGAAATAGAAATAGATGCAGAGAAAATTACAGTTTTAGGTAAGTGCAAGAATATTTTGCCTTTTGAAGTAAATTCAGATAAAGCTGGAGATGCAAGAGAAGATTTAAGGTTAGAATATAGATTTTTAGATTTGAGAAATGATAAATTACATCAAACTATTTTACTTCGTAGTGATGTAATAAAAACATTAAGAGATAAAATGTATGAACTAGGCTTTAAAGAAATTCAAACACCTATTTTAGCAAATTCCTCACCAGAAGGAGCTAGAGATTATTTAGTGCCTAGCAGACTACATCCAGGAGAGTTTTATGCATTGCCACAAGCACCACAACAATTTAAACAATTACTTATGGTTTCTGGATTTAATAAATATTATCAAATAGCTCCATGTTTTAGAGATGAAGACCCAAGAGCAGATAGAGCACCAGGAGAATTTTATCAATTAGACTTTGAAATGAGCTTTGCAGAACAAGAAGATGTATTATCTACAATGGAAGATATTTTTACTACAGTATTTAAAAAACATACAAATTGGGATGTTACAAAGCCACCTTTTGTAAGAATTCCATATAGAGAAGCAATGGAAAAGTATGGAATAGATAAACCAGATTTAAGGAATCCACTTATAATACAAGATGCAACAGAGTTATTTAAAAATACAGAGTTTAATGCATTTAAAGGTAAAACAATAAAAATAATTATTGTACCAAATGGAGGAGCACAAGGTAGAAAGTTTTTTGACAATATGAATGAGTTTGCAATAGAAGAAGCTAAAGCCAAAGGACTTGCTTGGGTAAAAATTGATGAAAATAATAATGTAAATGGAGGAATTGCTAAGTTTATAACTCCAGATATATTAGAAGGGCTAAAGAAACTTGGGGCAAAACAAAATGACAGTATATTCTTTATAGCAGATGAATTTAAAACTGCACAGAAAATAGCAGGATTAGTTAGAATAGAATTAGGAAATAGATTAGATTTAATAGAAAAAAATGTGTATAAATTTTGCTTTATAGTGGATTTTCCAATGTATGAATTATCTGATGAAGGAAAAATTGATTTTAACCATAATCCATTTTCAATGCCTCAAGGTGGACTAGAAGCATTAAATAATCAAGATCCATTAGAAATTTTAGCATATCAATATGATGCTGTATGTAATGGATATGAGGTTGCATCAGGTGCTGTAAGAAATCATAATCCTGAGCTAATGGTAAAAGCATTTGAAATTGCAGGTTATACAGAAGATGATGTTAAAACTAAATTTGGAGCATTATATAATGCATTCCAATATGGAACACCTCCACATGCTGGTGCAGCACCAGGATTAGATAGAATGGTTATGCTTATTGCAGATAGTAAAAATATAAGAGAAGTAATAGCTTTTCCAAAGAATAAAAAAGCAAGAGATGCAATGATGGGAGCACCAAGCAAAGTAACTAAACAACAACTAGATGATGTACATATACAAATAAAAGATGAAAAATAGTTGCAAAATATGTAAAATTATGGTAGAATAATTGTATATTTTTGTAAAAGAGGTGAGAATATGCAAAATAAAGAAGAATGTGTATTAAACCAATTAAATGCAGAAATAATAGAATTATTAAATGAAATAAAAAACGAACAAAGGAAATTGTCAAATAAAGTCGAAAATAATCATAAAGTAAATATGAAAAAATTTGCTAGAATAATAGAATTTAACGAAATTGTGGATATGACAAATAAAGTATTTGAACGAAGAATTTCAAACATAGAAAATAAATTAAATAAAATACTTGAAAACAAAAGGGTTAAATAATTTCTTCATAAAAGTTGAGATGGCGATATTCCCATTTCAACTTTTTTTAGGGAAAATAAGTAATAAGGAGAAAAAATATGGAAAATAGAAAAACAATAAAATTTTATATTGCTCTTTGGCTTGCAAAGTTCTCAACAAAAATTTTAAAACTTTTAAAAAGAAATGCAACATCTTTTCCAGGAGATTTAGCAATAAAAATATGTCCAAACTTTTTAGGTATATTAGAAAAACCAAAAACTATAATTGGAATTACAGGAACAAATGGAAAAACAACAGTTTCTAATATGATTAATGATATATTAACAGAAAATGGCTATGATTTTGTTAACAATAAGTATGGATCAAATATAGATAGAGGAATTACTACTACACTAATTAATGCATCTGATATGCATGGAAGAACGAAAAAGGAGTTAGCAGTTTTAGAAATAGATGAGAGAAGTGCAAATAAAGTTTATCCATATTTAACTCCAAAATATCTTATATGTACTAATATATTTAGAGATTCATTAATGCGTAATGCACACACAGAATTTATTGCAGACATTTTAACTAAGTACATACCAAAAGAAACCACTATGATAGAAAATGCAGATGATATTATATGCTCACATATTGCAGAAAACAACAAAAGAATATTTTTTGGAATTGATAGATTAGATACAGATACTACTTATTTTGAAAATATAACAAGAGATATAAGAATATGTCCGAAATGTCATGCTAAATTAGAATATGACTATGTAAGATATCACCATATAGGAAAAGCACACTGTCCAAATTGTGATTATAAAACTCCTGACGCAGATTATTTAGTAACAAATATAGATTTTAAAAAATTAAAAATGACAGTAAAATGTAAAGAAAAAGAAGAGGATTATAATCTAATAACTAACAATATTATAAATATTTATAATATATTAGCAGTTATAGCTTTGCTAAAAGAAATGGGATTATCACATAAAAAAATAAATGAGTCAATTTCAAAATTAAAAATTGTAGAAACTAGGTTTAGTGAAGAAAATTATAAAGGAATTAGAATACTAACACATTTAGCTAAGGGAATGAATCCAATTGCTTGTTCAAGAGCATTTGACTATACAAGAAAAGAACCAGGAAATAAAGCTGTTATACTAATATTAGATGATTTACATGAAGATAAATCTGGATCAGAAAATACAGCATGGCAATATGATACAGATTATGAGTTTTTAAATAATGATTTAATAAAGCAAATAATAGTTGCAGGACCAAGATATTTAGATTCAAATGTTAGACTTCTTATGGCAGGAGTTCCAAAAGAAAAAATAGTTTACAAGAAAAATGAAATAGAAGCAACAGAAACACTTAACTTAAATAATATTGATTCAGTTTTTATATTACATGACTTATACTCAATTGAAGAAACTAAAAATATAAAAAATAAGGTTAAAGAATTAATTGATGAGAAAGGAAATAAATCAAATGAAAATTGAAGTATTATTCCCAGAGGTTGCAAATTTAAATGGTGATTTAAGTAATATAGATTATTTAAAAAAATGCTTAAATGATGATGTAGAAATAATAGAAACTTCATTAAATGATAAGCCAGCATTTGCTACACAAAAGGATATTAATTTAATGTATATGGGTTCTATGTCAGAAAAAGCACAAGAGATAGTAATAGAAAAATTAAAACCATATGTAGATAAGTTGGATGAACTAGAATTTGAAAAAAAAGTGTTTTTAATGACAGGAAATGCTTTAGAGATATTAGGAAAGTTTATAGAAAATGAAGACGAAAGCAAAATACGTGCTGTAGGATTATATCATTTTTATGCACAAAGGGACATGATGCATAGATATAGTGGATATTACTTAGGAAAACATAATGATATAGATATAGTAGGATTTAAAGCACAATTTAGTAAACTTTATGGAAATAATGATGAATGTTATTTTGCAAAAACGAAATTAGGAATAGGAATAAATGATGATACAGACTGTGAAGGACTTCAAAAGGGCAATTTTATAGGTGTAGATTTATTAGGACCATTTTTAATTATGAACCCATTATTTACTAAAGAATTGTTAGGCTTAATGGGAGTAAAAGAGCCTAAACTAGCTTTTGAAGAAGAGGTTATTGCTGCATATAATGAAAGGTTAGATAAATTTAAAAAGATGGCAGCAAAACAAAAAAAGAAAAAGAAAAGATAAAATAGTTATATAAAATTCATATAGAAAAAAGAAAACAGCTTCCACAATGTAGTGGAGGCTGTAAAAGTGTTGTCCACGTAGTGCAGGCACTGCTTTTGATTGTTACGAATCGCCAACTTCCTCAAAAAAGTAGGTAAATGTGAGTGAAATAGCGGGTGAACATCTAATTGGAAAAGGCATTTTATAAATAGAACTTGCTTTTTTTTAGGCTTTATGGTATAAATAACTTGAAATATTTTAAGTTAATATGTTAATAAAAAGTTTGTTCAAAGGAAAATGCATAATATGAAAAACATAAAAAATTATAATTTAGAAGATTTAAAACAAGAGCTTGTTTCTATAGGAGAAAAAACATACAGAGCTGAGCAAATTTTTAAATGGATTTATGTAGATAAAGTAAATACATTTGAAGAAATGACAAATTTATCACTAGACCTTAGAAAAAAATTAGAAGAAAATTATACATTATGTAATTTTAATATAATAAAAAAACAAGAGTCTGTTGATGGAACAAAGAAATATTTATTTGATGTGCTAGATGGTAATGCTATAGAAACAGTACTAATGGAATATAATAGCTGGAAAACAATTTGTGTTTCTTCACAAATAGGTTGTAGAATGGGCTGTAAATTCTGTGCATCAACAGGAATTCCTTTTATTAGAAATCTAACATCAGGAGAAATTGTAGAGCAAATATTAGCAGTAGAACAAGATATACAAGATAAAGTTTCAAATATTGTTTTTATGGGAATAGGAGAACCTTTAGATAACTACGATAATGTAATTAAAGCTATTAAAATTATAAATAATCCGAAAGGACTAAATATAGGAGCAAGACATATAAGTGTATCCACAAGTGGATTGGTTCCAAGAATATACGATTTAGCAAATGAAAATATTCAATGTACATTATCAATATCACTTCATGCAACTAATGATGAAAAAAGAAGCAGTATGATGCCTGTTAATAATTTATATAATGTAAAAGAATTGATGAAAGCTTGTAAAGATTATATAAAAATAACAAACAAAAGAATCTCTTTTGAATATGCATTAGCAAAAGATAATAATGACAATTTAGAAGATGCAAAAGAGTTAGTGAATTTATTAAAAGGTATGCTATGCCATGTTAATTTAATACCAATTAATAAAATCGAAAATGGAAAATATATAAAAAGTTCAAACGAAAATATTATTAAATTTAGAGATTATTTAAATGAACATGGTATTGTTGCAACTATTAGAAGAGAATTAGGATCAGATATAGATGCAGCATGTGGGCAGTTAAGAAGAAAGAGTCTAGAATAGGAGGAAATATGCAGGTATTTGCAAAAACGGATGTAGGAAAGGCTAGGGAAAATAACCAAGACTTTTATTATATATCTAACCTAGGAGATGTTCCAGAAATATTTATATTAGCAGATGGAATGGGGGGCTATAATGGAGGAGAGATTGCAAGTAGAATGGCAGTAGAATCTACAAGTAATTATATAAAAAGTAATTTCTCTAAAATGGAAGAAGATATAAACAAAAAAAAGAGCTTAAGTAATGATAAAAATATTGAAAAAGAGGAAGTGATGAAATTACTTAAAGCAAGTATACAATATGCAAATATGGTTGTATATGAAGAGGCAAAAAAAGATAAAGATTTAGAAGGAATGGGTACTACTTTGGACATATGCTTAATATATAATAGTAAAGTATATATTGGACATATAGGAGACAGTAGAGTATATAGAATTAGAAATGATGTTATGCGAAAACTTACAAAAGATCACAGCTATGTTCAACAATTAGTTGAAGATGGAAAAATAACAAGAGAAGAGGCACTACATCATCCTAAAAAAAATATGCTAACAAAAGCATTAGGATGCACTCCATATATAGAGCCAGATTTAAGAGCAAGAGTAATTAATAAAAATGATATAATATTAATGTGTTCAGACGGATTAACTAATATGGTTGCAGAGGAAGAAATATATAATATTACCAAAAAAAATCCTAAGAATGCAGTTAATGAATTAATTACTTTAGCTAATAATAATGGTGGTTATGATAATATTACTGTATTAATAATCATGTAAGGAGAGAGGATAAATGGATTTAGAGGGAAAAGTAATAGGAAATCGATATGAGATTATAAAGAAAATTGGCGTAGGTGGAATGGCTACTGTTTATAAAGCAAAGTGTAATATATTAAAAAGATATGTGGCAGTAAAAGTATTAAGAGACGAATTTACAACTGATGAAGAATTTATAAAAAGATTTAATACAGAGGCACAAGCGGCTGCAAGTCTTACACATCCTAATATAGTTTCTATATATGATGTAGGACATGAGGATAATATATATTATATTGTAATGGAATTAGTTCAGGGAAAAACTTTAAAAGATATAATAAATGAAGATGGTGCACTTCCTTGGAAGTGGGCATTTAATGTATCAATACAAGTTGCATCAGCTCTAGAGATGGCACATAAAAATAATATAGTACATAGAGATATAAAACCACATAATATTATTATTACAGAAGACGGAATTGCAAAAGTAACTGATTTTGGAATAGCAAAAGCAGTTTCAAACTCTACAATAACTGCATTTGGAACAACTATTGGATCTGTACATTATTTTTCACCAGAACACGCAAGAGGTGGATATACAGATGCAAAATCAGATTTATATTCATTAGGTGTAGTAATGTATGAAATGCTAACAGGTAGAGTACCTTTTGATGCAGATACACCTGTATCAGTAGCATTAAAACACATGCAAGAAAAACCAGTAGAACCTATGAAATTAAATCCAACAATTCCGTATGCAGTAAATAAAATTATAATGAAAGCTATGGAAAAAGATCCAAACGAAAGATATCAATCAGCAACAGAAATGTTAAAAGATTTAAGTTTGGCACTAAAAAATCCAGATGGAGATTTCGTAAAAGAGAAAAATTTTGAAAATGAATATACACAAAGAATAACAACTTTAAATGATGAAGATTTTAGCAAGTACAATAAAGATGAAGACGAAGAAAACGAAGAAGAAACAGAAGAGCCAACAAATAAAATGAGTAAAAAGAAAAAAATTATTTTAACACTAGTAATTATTTTAGCAATAATATTAATTCCAGTAATAGGCTTTTTGGGAGCAAAGGCAATAATGGATGCAGGAGTACCTGATGATATAGATATTCCAAATCTTGTTGGAAAAACTTTAGATGAAGCAAGAGCTGAGCTAGAAGGAACAGACATAGAACTTGTATCAACAGATGAATTTAATGCAGATGTAGAAGCGGGGAAAATTGTGTCACAAGACCCAGAATATGTAGAAGGCTATACAATTAAAGAAAATGCTACAATAAATGTAGTAGTAAGCAAAGGAATAGAAACCGCAGTTGTAAGAAAAGTAACTGGAATGACATATGAAGAAGCAGTAGCTGAATTAGAAGCAGCAAATTTAAAAGCAGAAAGAGTAGAAGAAACAAGTCAAACAGTAGAAGCAGGAATTGTTATTAGACAAGAACCAGAAGCAGATGCAGAAGTGAATGCAGGAGATACAGTTAAAGTATATGTAAGTATAGGAACAGGTATAGAACAAGTAGAAGTAGAAAACGTAGTTGGAAAAACAGAACAAGAAGCAGTAGCAATTTTAAGAGATAGATTAGGTTTTGAAGTAAATGTTGGATATAGAGATGATTCAAGCGAAAAAACAGGAGTTGTATTAAGCCAAGATGTAAGTGCAGGATCAAAAATTGATGAAGGTTCAACAATTAATATTGTAGTAAATAGTTATGAGCCAACTAAGAGGGCAACAGTAACAGTTGATTTGAAGTCAATAACAGGTGGATATGATGAAACAGATACAACACTTACAAATGCAGACAAACAAGTTAAAATAGAGTTAAAAGTAGATGATATAACTACAGATACTAGGTCAAATGCAGATAAAAACGCAGAAAATCTATCATTTGAAGTAGAAGGAAAAGGAGAAATAAAAGTAAGTATATCTATAAGTGATGAAAATCGTGAAATATATGGTTCTAAAAAGACAATAGATTTAAATAGTGCAACTAGCTTAAGATTTGATTAATAATATAACAGCATTTTAGAATAAAGCAGAGATAAAATCGTCTGCTTTATTTTATCCAAAAGGAGGAGGATACAAATGATGGAAATATCAGCATCTATATTAGGAATAAATGAGGAAAGTCCAATAAGACAGTTATACGACTTAGAAGCATCAGGAATAAATTATTTTCATATTGACGTGATGGATGGAAAATTTGTAAAAAATAATACAACAGATAAGATGATAGAGTATTTAGAATGCCTAAATAGTATTAGTGTTTTACCATTAGATATACATTTAATGGTAAGCAATATAAAAGAATATATAGATAAATTTATTGTGTTTGAACCTAATAATATAACATTTCACTTGGAGGCTTGCAAAGATGAAAATGAAGTTTTGGAATTAATTAGATATATTAAAAATAATAATTGTAAAGTAGGAATTTCTATTAAACCTAAAACAGAAGTAAGTGAAATATATAGATATTTACCTTTAATTCATACATGTTTAATTATGACAGTAGAGCCTGGAGAAGGTGGACAACCACTAATTCCAGAAACAGTTAAAAAAATAGCTGAATTGAAAAAATATATCGATAAAAATAATATAGAAGTAGATATAGAAGCAGATGGAGGAATAAATTTAGATACAATAAATGATGTAAAAAATGCTGGCGCAAATATAGTTGTTGCAGGAACATCAATTGTAAAATCAGAAAATTACACAGAAACAGTAAGAAAATTAAAAAATAATTTATAAAAAGCTTATAAGAAATAAAGTGAATAAAAATTAATATGAACCCAAAATGTTAAATAAAACATAGAGGGTTCATATTAATTTTATAGCATCTATTTTTCTTAAATTTTATTTATCTTCTTTTTTTTCTTTTTCAGATTTCTTGTTAAAAATACTTACAAGTATTATTCCTAATCCAACAACATTAAAGAACAATTTTATAAATATTCCTACTGTTGGAATTAAGGTTAAAGCATACATAACTACAGCAGAAACTAGAGAAAATATGATTAATTGCCAAGTTTTTTCTAATTTGAATTTATTACAAATTCCTTTAGATAAAGCAATAGCAAACATAGTAAAGCTAAATGCAATTAAAATTCCATAAATAACAAGTATTGTACATGCTACAGGCATTGTAACAGTTAAAGTCATTAGTAATATTGAAATGACTGGGATAAGTACAAAACCTAATATACCAATTCCTGATGTAATAAATGGTCTAGACATTAAATTATAATTTGCTCTGTCTATAGATTTTGGAATTATTCGTATTAAAAATAATAAAGTTAATAAAACAAAAATTATTAATGCTACAAATCTAGTTAAATATTTTAGTATAGTATCTTGAATAGTTGGACTTTGAGCAGGAGTATATGTAATATCTCCTCCAACAATACCTTCGCTTATACTAATTTCTGAATTACTGGTATAAGAAAGATTTCCTGCAATTAGCATAGATGTTGTTTCTGGAATATTTAGTGAGCCAGCACTTATAAATGCATCTCTATTAATATAACCATATAAATAAGCGCTATTTGCCATTACATAAACACTTCTGTATATAGCAGCAGTTGGTCCAAGTGTAAATGTGTTTGACATAGAATAAACGTTATTAGCTATTCCGTTTATAGTTACCTCATTTGCTAATACATATAAATTTTGGTAGATAACAGCATCCGAATCAATTGTAACACTATTTGCTATAATAAATAAGTCACCATTAATTTGACCTGTTACATTAATATTATTTCCTATAGCAAGTGAATTTCCATCAACTAATTTATCTAACGTAAAATCTTGACCTGCAACATTATAGTCTGAATATAAAATTTCTTCTTCGGAAGATGATGCTTGATCTTCTGATTGTTCTTCAGAATCTACGTTTGTTGCTTCGTCTTCAACAGCGTTTTCTTCTACATTGGTTACTTCAGTTTCAACAACATTTTCTTCTGTAGATTGTGTAGTAATTTCTTCTGATGTAATATTATTAGTAGTTTCATCAGTAGCTAAACATACAGTAGAAAATAAAAAAATAAAAATGAAAAATAAAAATACAATTTTATTCTTTAGTTTATTCATAAAAATCTCCTTTCGATAATTTAATTAATAATAATATATAATTTAAATATATCTTTGTCAAATAAAATATAAAATTAAATTTCTGTATTAAATGTCATGCACCATTTAGATATAGGACAAATATCACATTTAGGTTTTTGGGCAGTACAAATATTTCTTCCATGCCATACAAAAATATGATTGACATCTTTATAATACTTATTAGGTATAATTTCTAATAAATCTTGTTCTACTTTTAAAGGATCTTCTTCATTAGAAAAACCAATTCTATTAGACAATCTTTTAGCATGAGTATCTACAGCGATTCCTTGTGGATTATTAAAAGCATCGAGCATAATAACATTTGCACTTTTTCTTCCTACACCAGGGATAGAAGTAAGATCTTTCATATTATTAGGTAGAATACCGTTAAAATCATTCATAATTTTTTCAGATGCTAACTTTAAATTTTTTGCTTTGTTTTTATAGAAACCACAAGAATGAATTAATTTTTCTAATTCTTCAATTGGAATATTTACAAAATCTTCTAGATTAGGGTATTTTGCAAAAATAGAAGGAGTAGTTTTATTAACTCTTTCATCTGTACATTGAGCAGAAAGAACCACAGCGACCATAAGTTGAAAAGGAGTTTTAAAATCTAAACTACATTTTGCATCTGGGTAAGCTTTAATTAATGCTTTAATTATTTTCTCTATTTCTATGTCATTTTTTTCGTATTTTTTTACGATATTATTCTTTTTCATATAATATTCCTTTCATTTATGATTTATTATATTGTAATTCATTTATTCACGAAATGCAATTTATATTAATATAATATAAATAACAAGGAGGTAATATATTATGCTAAATGCACTAAAAAAGACAATTGCTGTATGTTTAATAGGATTAGGTTTGGGCATATTATTGGTTTTATTACTTCCTATATCTGGTTGGTTATTTGCAATTGGAATAGTAATTATTGCAGTTGGAATTATGTGGATATCTTGCTAATAATAAAATTGGAAGAGGGGAGTGAAAGGAATGACTATTGTAGTAAAAAAAGTTCCAAAATTTTTAAGAGGTATAGTAAAAATTATTTTTGGAATAAAAGATAAAAAATAAATACATAAGAAAATAATAAAAAACAAAAAAGAGCTGTTATTAAGCTCTTTTAACTTTTCCAGAACGTAAGCATTTTGCACATACTGAAATTGTTTTTGTTTGTCCGTCTACTATAGCTTTTACTTTTCTTAAATTTGGTTTAAAAGTTCTATTTGCTCTTCTACTTACATGAGAACGAGCTATACTAATTTTATTTCCATGTGATAATTCTTTTTCACAAATTGAACATTTTGCCATTGAATTGCACCTCCTATATCGTGTAACTAAAATCGACTATATAATAATATAACACAAAATTGAAAAAAGTGCAATAGTTTATAAGCATAATTTTCAAAATAAGATAGCAAAAGTATTTTTTATTGACATATACGAACTAATGTTTTATAATAGCTATGGTGGTAATATGGAAAAAATTCAAAGACAAATATTACACATAGATGTAAATAATGCGTTTTTAAGTTGGACAGCTATAGATAGATTAGCTATGGGAGAGACACTAGATATAAGAAATATTGAAGCTGTAATAGGTGGAGATGAAACAAAAAGATCTGGTATAGTACTTGCTAAGAGTACAAAAGCCAAAAAAAAGGGAGTTACTACAGGTGAAACATTATACCAAGCAAGACTAAAATGTCCAAATTTACAAGTTTTTAAAGGCGATTATAAAAGCTATAAAAAACATTCAAACGATTTATATAATATTTTATCCCAATATACTGATAAAATAGAAAGATTTAGTATAGATGAATGTTTTTTAGATATGACGGGCTGTTTAATAGGCGAAAGTTTATTAAGCAAAGCATATGAAATAAATAAAAGAGTAAAAGAAGAGTTAGGTTTTACTGTTAATGTAGGAGTAGCACATAATAAACTTTTGGCAAAAATGGCATCAGATTTTACAAAACCAGATAAAGTTCATACTTTGTTTGAAGAAGAAATACCAAGCAAAATGTGGACACTTCCGGTATCTGAGTTATTTATGCTTGGCAAAAAAACTATTCCAAAATTGTATAATATGGGAATAAAAACAATTGGAGATTTAGCCAAACAAGATAAAGAATATATGGTGAAGAAATTTGGAAAACATGGATTAATAATGTGGGAATATTCAAATGGAATAGACAATTCTGAAGTACATTATTTAGAAGAAAAACCAAAGGGAATAGGGAATTCAGTTACTTTACCTACAGATTTAGCAGAAAAAGAAAAAATAGAAAAAGTTTTATTAACATTAGTAGAACAAGTAACATATAGACTTAGAAGATATAACATGTATGCAAATGTTGTAAATGTTCAGTTAAGGACAAAAGATTTTAAAGATTTTTCTCACCAAAGAAAACTTAGCTATTCGACTGCAAATACTAAAGAAATATATAATACAGCTAAAGAGCTATTAAATGAAATGTATAAAAATGGAACATATATTAGATTAGTAGGAGTAAGAGTGGATAACTTAGTGGAAGAAGATGAAGTACAAATATCATTATTTAATAATGATACTAGTAAAAAACAGGAAAAATTAGATAAAGTAGTAGATAGTTTAAAGCAAAAGTATGGATACAATTCTGTAACAAGGGCACGGAAAATTACATTCAGAAAATACTATAAAATTAAAAGATGTATAGTAAATTGTTTGACTAAAAATAAATGAATTGATATTATAATATTTGAAATCTATAAAAAAGGAGAAAAATATGTTTTCATATATAAAAGGTACAATAGAAGCAAAATTATCAGATTATATTATACTAGAAACAGGAGGTATAGGATATAAAATTTTTATGTCACCAACTGCAATAGAAAAATTAGATGAATTAGGAACTGAAAAGAAAATATATACTTATTTAAGAGTAAGAGAAGATGATGTTAGTATATATGGATTTGTTACAGAAGAAGAATTAAGAATGTTTGAACTTCTAATAGGAGTAAGTGGAATAGGAGCAAAAGGCGCAGTTTCAATTTTGTCTAATATAACTCCAACATCATTTGCATTAGCAGTTATTTCAAATGACGTTGCTAAAATCAAAAGCCTTCCAGGAATAGGAGTAAAAACAGCTCAAAGAATAATATTAGAGTTAAAAGATAAATTAAAAACAGAGAATGCAATAGATAGTAAAGATAATGAAGATGTAGAAAAAATAAAACAAATAAATGCTGAAGAAAGCAAGAAAGTTGAAGCTATAGCTGCTCTTCAAGTATTAGGATATAATAGAAAAGAAATAGATAAAGCTTTAGAGAAAATAGACAACAATTTATCAGTAGAAGATATAATAAAGAAGGGATTAAATAATTTAGCAAGACAGTAGTTAGAAGGGAAGGATATAAATGGATTTAAGTCAACCTTTAGCATATAGAATGAGTCCTAAAACATTAGATGATTATGTTGGTCAGGAACATATATTAGGAAAGGAAAAAATATTGTATAGAACAATAAAAGCAGATAGACTATCCAGTATTATTTTATGGGGACCACCAGGATGTGGAAAAACATCATTAGCAAGGGTTATTAGTAACACAACTAAATATAAATTTACAAAGCTAAATGCTGTAACATCAGGGGTTTCTGATATAAAAAGAGCAATAGAAGATGCACAAAATGCATTTTTAAACCCTACAGGGAAATGTATTCTTTTTATAGATGAGATACATAGGTTTAATAAATTACAACAAGATGCTCTTTTACCATATGTTGAAAATGGAACAGTAATATTAATTGGCGCAACTACAGAAAACCCATATTTCGAAGTTAATAAAGCATTAATATCAAGATCTATGGTATTTAAATTAAATCCATTAACAACTAATGATATAGTTAAAATATTAAAAAAGTCTTTAACATCTGAACAGGGGCTTTCAAGCTACAACATTAGAATAGAAAATAGTACATTAGAAAAAATTGCAGATACAGCAAATGGAGATGTAAGGACAGCATTAAATGGATTAGAGGTAGCAGTTCTTACTACACAAATGGATAAAGACGGATATATAACCATAACAGATGATATTGCTAAGGAGTGTGTACAAGAAAGAAAAGCCATATTTGATAAAAATGGGGATAGTCATTATGATAATATAAGTGCATTTATAAAATCAATGAGAGGAAGTGACCCAGACGCAGCATTATTCTATTTAGCAAGAGCTTTAAATGCAGGAGAGGACCCTGTATTTATGGCAAGAAGAATAACTATAGCTGCTGCTGAAGATGTAGGAATGGCAAATCCCAATGCATTAGTAGTTGCGACATCTGCTATGCAAGCAGTAAATATGATTGGAATGCCAGAGGCCAGAATTATTTTAGCAGAGGCAGCTGTATATGTTGCAACTTCTAAAAAATCTAATGCTGCTTATTTAGGTATTAATCGAGCAATGGAAGATGTATCTAATAAGGATACAGGGACTATTCCTATGCACATTAGAAATGCTCCTGCAGAAGGGATGGAAAAAGAAGGATATGGAGTTGGATATAAATATCCACATGATTATCCTGGACATTGGGTAGAACAACAATATTTACCAGATAAAATGATGGGAACTAAATATTATATAAAAGACGATACTGTAGAGTAATTAAATAAACTAGTATAGTTTTACTTTGAACACAAAAAAGACAAAATTATATGATATAATTAATATAAGTAATTAGTAAAAGGAAGTGATACATTATGAAATGTGTTGTAACTGGTGCAAGTGGACATATTGGAAATGTATTAATAAGGAAGTTACTAGAAAAAAATTATGAAGTTAAAGCATTTGTGTTAGAAAGTGAAAATATTGATTATTTAAAAGAATTACCAATTGAAATTTGCTATGGAGACGTAAGGGATTTAGAAAGTTTAAAACAGGCTTTTAATGGATCTGACGTAGTTTTCCATTTAGCAGGAATTATTGACATAGGAACTGTAAATAAAAAGTTTATTTATTCTATAAATGTCGATGGAACAAAAAATGTTTTAAAAGCTTGCAAAGAAGAAAGAGTAAAAAAGCTTGTCTATACAAGCTCGGTGCATGCTATACCTGAAAAGCCAAAAGATGAGATAATAGAAGAAACATATGAATTTTCTGAAGATAAAGTAAAGGGACTGTATGCTAAAACAAAGGCTACAGCTACTAAATACCTTTTAGAGAATGTTTCAAAAGACAATTTACCAGAAATAATAATAGTACATCCATCTGGAGTAATAGGACCATTTGAATATATAACTTCAAATCTTGGACAATTGATTATAGACTGTGCGAATAAAAAAATAGGAGCTTATTTAGAAGGTGGATATAATTTTGTGGATGTAAGAGATGTAGCAAATGGAATCGTACTCGCAATGGAAAAGGGAAAGAATGGAGAGTGCTATATTTTAGCAGGAAATAAAGTTAGTGTAAAAGAGTTAATGAAAGAAATTGAAAAAATTACAAATGTAAAAATGCCAAGTTTTAAGATAGCGAGATGGTTTGCTTATGTAACAGGATTCTTATCAGAAATTTATTATAAAATAGTAAAACAAAAACCTCTTTTTACATCATATGCGGTGTATACATTAGGAACAAACTGTAATTTTAGTATTGAAAAAGCAAAAACAGAACTTGGATATAATATAAGACCAATTGAGCAAACATTAAAAGATACAGTAGAATGGTTTAAAAAGCAACGAAAGATAAAAGAAAATAAGTAAGAGTCCCGTAAAGAAATTATATTTATTAACATATTGTGTACTTATAGTGGATTTAGCAAAGAAAAAACTACCAATAAGAGAAAATTTTATTGGTAGTTTTTTATAATTAATTGCTTTATTTATATTTTACTCCTCAGATAGGATTGGGTAACCATCATTTATATTACTTGTATCCTTAACAAATTTTATAGAATAACTTGAATCAACATCTTGATTTAATCTATTTACAAAACTATCTGTTTTCATATTTTCAGAAGAAAGTTCCAAAGCAGAAGTTGCTGGCATTCCCATTTCAGATGTGTATTTTTCTTCATCAGAAACTCCCTCTAAGTAGTAACAATTAGTAACGTTATTAGATGTTGATATTGATAAACCTTTAGTTATATCAAAACCTTGATTGCTAAAATATGTAGATTCAACACTTGTATCACCAACATTGTAACAATTATATGAATTACCATAGTTTTCATATACTATACCACAGATGAATGTGTCGTCTCCAGAAGCATATAGTGTACCAGAGTTATAACTATTAAATATGTTACCTTGGTTAGAATTAGCTATACCGTTAACAGTTGAATAAGAAGCACTAGCACTAATGTTTCCAGAGTTATAACATCCATTTATTTCACCTGTATTGTAATCAGAAATTCCAGATATATTCATTCTACCAGTTATTGCTGCTCTTGTTTGAATACGAGAGCTAGTATTTTCCGATGTGATTCTTGCACTAATGCTACCTTGATTATTAGAAAGGATAATGTCTTTTGAATTTTCCATACTTATTCCGGAAATGGTAACATCTTTAGATGATTCTATATCTACTATTGATTTATTAGAACAATTATAAATAGTTCCTTCATTATATGACGTTATTCCAGAAAAGAATAGTATGCCATTATCTCCAATAGAAACTTCTCCAATTAAATTACAATTTTCAATTGTTCCAATGTTTGCGTAACATATTCCGGAAATACTAACATTACAGAATGAATCACTAGGGGTAGAGTTAATGGTAATATCTCCTATGTCTAAATTTTTAATAGTACCTGTATTTAATCCAAATATTGAGGAATTTCCACTAAATGAGTCCTCTGGAACCTCCATGTTATATCCTTTAATATAATAACCTTGTCCATCCAAAGTACCAGCAAAGGAATAATTAATATCTTCAAACGAACCTATTGGTTTAAAACCCTTTCCTGTAGTTAATTCTACTTTCAGTGGTGAAACTGTAGAATCTTCATTTATATCGCCAAACTCCGTAGTATTAGGGTTAACATATGAACTGTTTGAGGTAAAGTCCAAGTTATTATTTAATACTAATACTTTCCCAGAATACGAGTTTCCAGAGTTTACTTCATTAGAAAATGTTACTAAATCTTCTATACTGCTTATTCTATAAGGAGAATCTTCTGTTCCGTCACCATCTAAAGAACCAGGAGTATCATCATCTGCTTTTGGTGGTCCTAAAGAATCATCAAGTATTTTATCTAAGTCTGAGAGCTTTTTTTGTTCTTCTGCTACTGATGTTTCAGTAGCATTTTTGGCTTCTCTTGCTTTTGCAATTATTCCATCATCATTTAGTATAAGACTTATCGTTATTCCTGCTAATATTAATAGTACTACTATTGTAACAACAAGTGCTATTAAAGTAATACCTTTATTATTTTTTTTCATATAGAATCATCTCCTTCTTTTGTACTGCATTCATATTAATAATATACCTAATATTATTATATCACAAAAACTCCCCAAGAGCAACGGAAGCAAGACTTTGAGATGTAAAATGAATACAAAAAACCTGCCAATAAAAACTATATAGATTGACAGGTTTTTTTACTTAATCTTTATTATTTTTCTCTTTAAACATTTCTGAAACTGTACCTAAACTACTTAAAGCACTTGTGGCTTCAAAAGGAATAAATATTTTGTTTGCTTTACCATCTGCTACTTGTTGTAATGTTTCTAAAGATTTTAATTGAACTAGTTTTTCATCAGGTTTTGATTTCATCATAGCTTCATATACCAAACGTACTTCAGTAGCTTTAGCTTCTGCTACTTGTCTTATTGCTTCTGCTTCACCGGCAGCTCTTCTTATTTGGGCTTCTTTATCAGCTTCAGCTTCTAATATAGCAGCTTCTTTTTTTCCTTCAGCAAGAGTAATTGCAGATTGTCTTTCACCTTCAGCTTGAAGTATTAAAGCTCTTTTATTTCTTTCTGCGTTCATTTGTTTTTCCATTGCATCACGTATATCTGCAGGTGGTGTAATATCTTTTATTTCAACTCTGTCTACTTTACATCCCCATTGGTCTGTTGCTTCGTCTAGAATAACTCTTAGTTTATCGTTAATTGCATCACGGGAACTAAAAGTTGAGTCTAAATCCATTTTACCAACAATGTCACGAATAGTAGTAATAGCTAAATATTCAATACCTTTTTTTAAGTTTTGAATTTCATATACAGCCTTAACTGCATCTGTTATACGATAGAAAACAACTGTATCTATCGTAATTGTAACATTATCATGGGTAATAACTCCTTGTGGTGGAATATCCATTGTTTGTTGTTTTAAACTTACAACACTACGAACATGGTCGATAAATGGAATAATTATTGTAAGTCCTGCTTCTGCATTTTTGTGCCATTTTCCAAGTCGTTCAATAATATAAACTTCTGATTGCTTAACAATTTTAATTGTATTAAATGCAATTATTAAAATAAAGACAAGTAGTATAATTAAAATCCACATAAAAATCCTCCTAAATATAAATATATATTAATAAAGGTATAAAATACCATTAATTAAACAATATATTACTTATGTATTGCTTTTTGTACAATTGGAACAACTATAGCTTTTACTCCTGAAACAGCTAATATTTCAACTTCTGTGCCTTTTTCGATAATGTCATCACTATCACATTTGGCAGACCAGTCTTGACCTTCTACTTTAATTTGACCAACTCCAAGAGTTGGGTTAATTTCCTTTGTTACAATTGCTTTTTTTCCTATAATTGAATTTACATTAGTTGCAAGTGTATCTTCATCTTTTGTAATAAATTTTGTTACAAAAGGCTTTGTAAAGATAATTAATAAAGTAGATGAAAAAATGAATACTACCATTTGAATAATTAAATTATCTGTAAATAGACTTGTAATCATTGCTAGTAGTGAGCCAATTCCTAACCAAAATACTAAAAAACCTGTAGTTGCAATTTCTAGAATAAAAAATATTCCTGCTAATACTAACCATACTGGCCACATAAGCATCACCTCCTCTAAAATTGAGTGCAAAACCTCATAACCATATCAATTATACTATAATATGACGAAAAATGGAATAGTTTTTCTAAAATAAAAATATTTTTGGAATAAATCATGAAAATATAGTAAAACTATTTTTACTTTTAGTAATATTATATGGCATTGACACACTAAAAAATTAACGATATAATTCAAAGTTAATAAAAGGCGACAGTATTTTTCTCTTAAAGGAGGTAAAGATGGCCAATACATTTGAAAAAACTATATTAAAAAAAGTAATAAAAAGAGATGGAAAAAAAGTTGAATTTGATGGAACAAAAATAGCTTTAGCTATAAAAAAAGGATTCGATAGCATAATAGTTGATGAAACTTTATCACAAAAATATAATCAAGAAGATGTAAATAAAGTATATGAAAAAGTATTAGAAAAAATAGAAAAAAAGCAAGGCGAAAAGATAAAAATAGAAGAAATACAAGATATGATTGAAGAAGAGTTAAAAATACAAGGATATCAAGATGTATATGAATC
>JAGHJM010000014.1 GCA_017886645.1 Clostridia bacterium | reverse complement strand
TATTACCAATTGCTGTAGCTGGAATAGATATAACCAGATTAATGGAGGGTGCAAAATTTGCACAAGAGAAATATAATGATAAAAGCTTAAAATATAATGAATGCTATAAATATGCTGTTATAAGAAATTTATTATACAGAGAAAATAAAAATATAGAAATATTGGTATCATATGAGCCAAAGCTTCATTATATGATTGAATGGTGGAAACAACTTTTTGGAGAGAGTGAGGGAAAAGATGGTAAAGGAATATTCCCAACAGGAGCAGAATTTACTACAGACTTACATTCACTTGGACAATATATACAAGAAGGAAAAAGAAATTTATTTGAAACCGTAATTAACATCGAAAAAAGCAGTAGTGATATAGAGATACAAGAGGATGGAGACAATTTGGATAAATTAAATTATCTTGCTGGAAAAAGCTTAGACTATGTTAATAAAAAGGCTATGGAAGGTACAATAAGTGCACATGTAGATGGCGGTGTTCCAAATATAATTATTAATATGAGTGAACTAAATGAAGAAACTTTAGGGCATCTAATATATTTCTTTGAATTAGCAGTAGCAATGTCAGGAAATCTATTAGGAGTAAATCCATTCAATCAACCAGGAGTAGAAAAATATAAAACAAATATGTTTAAATTACTAAAGAAACCAGGATATGAAGATAAGGAATAGTAATAATAAACAATATAATACTTACAATGTTTAGAAGGGATTTGATTTTTTATGATAAAAGTAGAATTAAAAGATAGGTCTATTCTTGAAATAGAACCAAATATGGCTATTATAGATGTAGCAAGAAAAATTAGCGAAGGCCTAGCAAGAAATGCAATGGCAGGAAAAGTAGATGGAGAAGTAAAAGACTTACGTTATCCTATAGAAAAAGATTGCAAATTAGAAATATTAACTTTTGATGATTTAGATGGAAAAAAAGCATATTGGCATACAACTTCGCATATTATGGCACAAGCAATAAAAAGATTATATGGGAATAACATAAAGCTTACAATAGGACCTTCAATAGAAAATGGATTTTATTATGATTTTGATATAGAAAAATCAATATCAGAAAATGAATTTGAAAAAATTGAAGAAGAAATGAAGAAAATAATAAAAGAAGATTTACCAATTGAAAGATTTTCTTTACCTAGAGAAGATGCAATAAAGCTAATGAAAGAAATGGACGAGCCATATAAAGTTGAACTAATAGAGGAATTACCAGAGGGTGAAGAAATTTCTTTTTATAAACAAGGAGAATTTACAGACCTTTGTGCAGGACCACACTTAATGAGTACAGGAAAAGTTAAGGCAATAAAAATTTTATCTACATCAGGTGCTTATTGGAGGGGAAATGAGAATAACAAGATGCTTCAAAGAATTTATGGGATTTCTTTCCCTAAAGCAAGTCAAGTAGAAGAATATATGCAAAAACTTGAAGAAGCAAAACAAAGAGATCATAGAAAAATAGGTAAAGAATTAGAATTATTTATGACTCACCCTTTAGTAGGATCAGGCTTACCAATGTATTTACCTAATGGAGCTATAGTTAGAAAATTGCTAGAAAGATATATACAAGACAAAGAAGTTGCTATGGGATATCAACATGTATATACTCCTTCTTTAGCAAATGTTGATTTGTATAAAACATCTGGACATTGGGACCACTATAAAGAAGATATGTTCCCAGTAATGAAAATAGATACAGAAGAATTAGTTTTAAGACCAATGAATTGCCCACATCACATGCTAGTTTATAAAAATAAAATCCATTCATATAGAGATTTACCAATTAGAATTGGAGAATTAGCACATGACTTTAGGTTTGAAGATAGCGGAAGTGTTTGCGGACTAGAAAGAGTTCGTGAAATGTGCCAAAACGATGCTCATTTATTTGTAAGACCAGATCAAATAAAAGAAGAAGTTGCAAGAGTAGTAAAACTAATATTATCAGTCTATGAAGATTTTGGATTCAAAGATTATGAATTTAGACTATCTTTAAGAGATAAAGAAGACAAGCATAAATATTTTGATGATGATGAAATGTGGGAAAAAGCAGAGAGTCAATTAAGAGAAATTTTAACAGAATTAGGAATTAACTTCTACGAAGCTAAGGGAGAAGCAGCTTTTTATGGACCAAAACTAGATGTACAATTAAAATCAGCAGTAGGACATGACGTAACAGTTTCAACATGCCAACTAGATTTCTTATTACCAGAAAGATTTGAATTAGAATATATAGGACAAGATGGAGAAAAACATAGACCAGTTGTAATTCATAGAGCAATATTAGGAACTTTTGATAGATTTATGTGTTTCCTAATAGAAGAAACAAAAGGTGCATTTCCATTATGGCTTGCTCCAACGCAAGTAAAAATATTAACTATTTCCGATAAACAAATTGAATATGCACATAAAGTAGAAGAAAAACTTCAAAGTATAGGAATAAGAGTATCTTTAGATGATAGAAGCGAAAAAATAGGCTACAAAATTAGAGAAGCTCAACTTCAAAAAGTTCCATATATGCTAGTAATAGGAGATAAAGAAATAGAAGCGAATACTGTAGGAGTTCGCTCTAGAACAGATGGAGATATTGGACAAATGGACTTAAACGAATTTGCAGATAAAATAGCAGAAGAAGTAAAGAATTACAAATAATATTTTATTATATATGGAGGGGAAATGTCTAAAAATACGAATGAAACTGATATAGATAATAAATTAAAATTTATAGGCTTAAACCTTAAAAGAATACCAAGTCTTTTAAAGGACTTTGAGCCTTTAAATTTTGTGCCCTCAAAATCATATGATGATTACAACTATAAAATATATAAATATGTAGATGTTTTAAATATACAAATTTTAATAACACCATTAGATAGAACTGCTGACTTAAGAGATAAATATAAAAAAGCAGAACCTTTAGCAAATTATTTGGATACAAAAAAAGTTGAAAATGCTAAAAAATTTGCAAGTTTTATGAATATGCTAGAAAATTTAAAAATTGCAGAAATAGAAAACTTAGAAAAAGAGCAAGAAAAATTAAATGAAAAAATTCCAATGGAAGTAAAATATAACAATAATTATATATGGCAAATTTATTTTTCTAGTAATGATAATAAATATTTTATGTTGGTGTCCGAAACGGAATTAGACAATCCAGGCATGTTTTATTTAATAAAAAAACAATTAGAAAGTAAAAAAAGCAAGAAAAAAATATATATTTTTACGCCAATTACTCATATGGATTATTCTGGCAAATTATATAGTAAATTGCAAATTGCAGACATAGAGAATTACTTATGGTATTTTACTAAAGAATGGCCAACAATTTTTGAAATATTTGATAAAGATAATAAACAGTCAATTAGAATTGTTGGAAAAACAAAAGTATATGAAAAAATCTCTAGTGACTATATTATAAACTTAGAAGATGAAGAAAAAGGCATAGAATTATATAAACTACTAAAAGCATTATTCATTCTTTCAACTGGATTCCCAAATGATTATAAATTCAGTATAGCAATATCTACAAATGGTGAAATAGAATTAAAACATAATGATACCATTATAGAATATAAAACTTTACATAATTTTATTACAGAGCAAGTAAAAATAAAAATAGAAGAATTAAAAAATATTGTGAGGGAAAAGAAAAAACAAGAACTAAATTTAGAAAAATTAAAAGATAAAGTAGAAAAGCAAAATGCTGAATACTTAGAAAAACAAAAACAAATTTCTACATTTTTAGAATGTAAAAAAACATTTTTCGGAAAAGTAAAATACTTTTTTAATGGAAAGAAGAAAAAAGATGTAACAGTAATAAAAAGAAATTTAAAAACAAAAGATGATGGGAAACAAGTAAAAATAAATGATACTAAGGATGTTACATATGAATTTGTTGAAAGAAAAGTATATACAATAGAAGATATAATAGAAATTGTAACAAAAGTTGAGAAACATAGAAAAGAATATAAAAATGTTGAATTAGATGTTAAAGCTTTAGCGCTTATATCAGAAAAATTAACAAGAAAAATAAAAAATGCAAAGATATATATAGCAGAAATAAATAGCCATAAAAAAAGCATTTTTGAATTTTGGAAATTTGCGAATAAAGATGAATTACCTAGCCTAAACGAAGCAGATTTAGAGGAAACATTAAAAGAAAAAATAGAGAAAGAATTTGACTATGAAGAAGATATAGCCGATTTTGGGAAAAAAGCGGATTCTATACAAAGAGTAAAACTATCTAAAAATGAGGCTGATGCTTTATTTGCGTTTAGATATTGTACAAACACCATGAAAATATTAAATAACACAAAAAGCAAAGAACTAAATGAAAAAGAATTAAAAGAGATTGAAAAAGAGTTTTTAAGATTAAAACAAGAATATGAAAAATATTCAAAAGACATTGATGCTATTGAGTTTGATGTATTTGGAAATTTGTTAAATGATAAAACTATACAAAAAATAGAACATAATGCAGAACATAGAGAAAGCAGAAAAGACAAGTATAGAGTATTAAACATAAATTCTGATGCGATTTTAGAAGATTATATAGATAATGTAAGAAACTACCTAAATTTAATAAAAGAAATATTAAATAAAATAAAAATGTCAAACGAGATTTCTATTTATAAATCATTTAGCACAGAAACAAACATGTCAAATATAGATATATTTAATATAAATCCAGAAAAAGAAATTCAAAAACAAATAGAAAATGGTGAAAAAGAAATTTATTTATATAAAATACATATAGATAAAGATACTCCAGTAGCATTTTATTCTAACTATATTTTCTATGATAATTATAATAAAACATTACCAGAAGGTATGGATTTATCAACAGAAGTTTTAATTAATATAGATAAATTAAAACTAAAAGAAAAAGTAAAAACAAAATTTAACATTAATGTTATAGAAGATGAATATAATATTAAAGTGGTGACTGTAAATGTTATAGAGTATAATACATAACAATGTGTTTGACTTAAAAGAAAGGAAAAGATTTAATAATATGGAACTAATACATAAAGGCGAAAAAAAGATATACCCAAGTAGTGAAAATAAAAAGATAATTGATATATTCGCTGATGAAATAAAAAAAAGTACTGTAAAAATAATTGCATGTAAATGTAATAACGAAATAAGAAGCTTAAATTACGAACCAAAAGAAGGAGAAAAAGTAGAACTTATAGATATTTCTAATGCTGACGGAATGAGGATTTATGTAAGAGGATTATTGCTAATTATGTCAAAAGCATTTAATAAGTTATATCCAGAAGCACTACTTACAATAAACTATCAATTATCCAATTCTACTTTTTGCGAAGTAGAGAATATGCCTATTACTAAAGAAATGATAGACAAAGTAAATGAAGAAATGAAAAATATTATTGCTAATGACTATGTGATAAAGAAAATTGTAATGACAAAAGAAGAAGCTGAAAAATTCTATGAAAGGGAAAAAACTTTAAGAGGAAGACTTCAATTAGATAATAAAAATAAAGATACAGTTTCACTATATTTTTGTGAAGACTATTATAATTATTTCTATGGAGTTATGCCAATTTCAACTGGTTATACAGATATATTTGAACTAAAGTTATATAATAATGGCTTTTTATTAAGATATCCAAGTAGAAAAAATCCAACACACTTAGAAGAATATAAAGATAATAAGAAATTATTAAAAACATTACAAGAGTACGAAGATATACATAGAATATTAGGAATAGAAACAATATATAAATTAAATAAAGAAATATTAAGTGGAAATACAAATAATGTAATAATGCTTGCAGAAGCTTTACATGAAAAGAAAATATCAGATATTGCTGATGCGATAAGAAAAAAAGATGGTATAAAAGTAGTATTAATTGCAGGACCTTCATCTTCAGGGAAGACTACTTTTGCAAAAAGATTAGGAATACAATTAAAACTAAATGGAATTAAACCTGTAACAATATCTGTAGACAATTATTTCGTGGAAAGAAAAGATACTCCACTAGATGAAAAAGGCAACTATAATTTTGAATGTTTGGAAGCAATAGATTTGGACTTATTTAATCATGACTTAACAGAACTACTTAATGGAAATGAAATATTAATGCCAACATTTAATTTTAAAACTGGACATAAAGAATATAATGGAGAAAAAATGAAATTAGAAAAAAACGAAATTCTTGTAATAGAGGGAATACATTGCTTAAATGATAAATTAACAGCAAGGATACCAAAAGAAAGCAAATACAAAATATACATTAGCAATTTAACAGTTTTAAATATAGATTACTTTAATAGAATTTCAACTACAGATAGTAGATTAGTGCGCAGAATAGTAAGAGATTACAACTTTAGAAGTTACAATGCAATACATACTTTAAGAATATGGAATTCAGTAAATAGAGGAGAAGAGCAATATATATATCCATATCAAGAACAAGCAGATAGCATGTTTAATACTTCGTTAATATATGAATTTTCTGTTTTGAAGAAATACGCATTACCATTACTAGAAGAGATTGATAATACAAAAGAAGAATATTCAGAAGCAAGAAGAATAATAGAATTTTTGAAATATTTTGAAACAATAGACATAGAAAATGTTCCAAAAAATTCTATACTAAGAGAATTTATAGGAGATAGCATATTTAAGTATTAGGAGATAAAATGGGAAGAAAATTTACAGAAATAGATGAAGAATTTATTTGTGAAAATTGTGGTAAAAAAGTAAAGCCTTTAGGATATTCATGTAGGAACCATTGTAATTATTGTTTACATTCAAAACATGTAGATAAAAATCCAGGAGATAGGGAAGAAACATGCCATGGAACATTAGAGCCAATTGGAGTAGAACTAGATTCTAAAAAGGGCTATGTTATTATTTTTAAATGTAAAAAATGTGGGGCAATTAGAAGAAATAAAGCTGCAAAAGACGATAACATGGATTTAATTATAAAGCTAACAGCAAAACATTAAAAAAGGTTACGAAAAATTTAATATACAAAAATTTTTCGTAACCTTTTTTATATTTCACGATTTAAGTTTCCATTAGTATAATCTTTACCTTTTAAACAGTTACCCTCTTTAACAATTTTAATAACATTATTAATCTCATCAATTGTTTCATCTAAAATATCAACTCGTAAAGAATTTACATTAAAATCTTTAGAATCTATAGAAAGTTTTTTACAATTGTAAATTGTAGTTATTGTTTGAAGATTATTTGGCATAATTCTAAATTTCATGCCTAATCTATCTTTTAAATAGTATGAATTATCTAAAGAGCATTTTTCACCACAGTTTGGATAACATTTGTTACTTTTACTTAGATAGCAATAATTACAATACATTAAAGGCATATTACCATAAACGATTAGCTCTTTTTTTATGTTATTAATTTTTGAAAGATTTAGTAAATTTTCTTTATCTAATTCTGTAGAAAATGTAAAAGTATTTAATCCAAGTTTTTGATATTCACTTACAGAAATTGTGTTGAAAATATTTAAAGTATGGTTACCAATAAATTCATAATTCTTATAATCTTTAAGCATTTCAAATCCAGATATATTTGAAATAACGAATCCTTTTATATTGTAATTAGCAATAATTTTATCAATTGTATTTTTTAATATATTTTTATAGTTAGCTTTTAAAATGACAGGAAGGTATATGTACATATTTAAATTTTTATTTAAAATATCCAATATTTTTAAATATTCCTTATTCATAAAAAATGATATAGGAATATAGCAGTTAGCTATACTAGAAAAATCTAACTTAGAATAATCATAATTTAAATTAATATTATTAAATAATATTGATATTTCCTTTTTAAAAGCACTATTAGGATTATTGCCAATATTTTTATTTATTTTGCTGGTTAATATTTTATCAATTTGTTCATTGTCAAGATTTGATTTTTTAGAGAACTTGTCCAAAATTATATTTTTAACTTGTAATAAAGCAGATCTTCGAAGTTCATTTAAAATGCTAATACCTGGTATATACAAATTATCATCAAGATTAACATTTATGTTATTAAATTCAAAAGGGGTTTTTGTAGTTTTATTAATTTGATTAATAATTCTCTCTTCTGTAATAGGAGAAGTTAAAGCTTCAGAAGGTATAATGTCTGATGAAAGGCTAACTTTAATGTTTTTATATGCGTCATTAGACTCATTTTCTAAAGTATTCACTAATAATGTTATAGGTTTGTTCTGTTTTACAGTAACAGAAGCATTTAATAAAATTTTTTTATTCTCATAGTTTTCATAAGAAAACTTTGCAGCATTGTTTAATGTTTTACTAGATATTTTATATACTTTATCTCCAATAGATATATTTCCTTTCATCCTACCAAAGGTAACTACTTTATTAGGTAATGTAGAAACAATGTTTTTATCTTTGGACATAAGTTCAGAAATAGTATAAATAGTGTTTTCTTTCTCTGTGCTTACTGTATCACCTATAGTTAAAGGTTCTAATGTTTGAATAGTAATTAATCCTTTATTTTTATTATAGTGCGAAATATTACCAATATATAACCCCATATTATTAGGTTTTTCTTGAAAAACTAATTGTTTATTTTCTTTTTCGTATAGATGACCTGTAGAAAATCCACCTCGATTAAATACTTGCATTAAATCTTTTATATCATTTTCATCTATTATATATTCTTTATTAGATAAAGCTAAGTCAATATATTTACGATATATTCTTGTAACAGTTGCAACATATTCTGGAGTTTTCATTCTACCTTCTATTTTTAAAGAAGTAACACCTATATCAATTAATCTAGGTATAAAAGAAAGACCACATAAATCTTTTATGCTAAGTAAATATCCTTTATTAAGAGATTGGACTTTTTTTGTTTTTTTATTTTCGGATATTAACTCATAAGGCAATCTACAAGGACCTGCACATTTTCCTCTATTTCCTGAACGACCACCAACCAAACTTGAAAATAAACATTGACCAGAATATGATATACATAAAGCACCATGAATAAAAACTTCTGTTTCAATGTTAGAATTATTACAAATATATTCAATTTCATTTATTGCAAGTTCTCTTGCTAGTACAACACGCTTAAACCCTAATTTTTCTAATTCTATAGCACCTTCTAAATTATGTACAGACATTTGAGTACTTCCATGTATATTCATATAAGGAAAGTTTTCTATTAAAAAACGTGCTAATCCATAATCTTGAACGATAATTGAATTTATTCCAAATTCATAAGCTTTTTTTGCAAGAAATACAGCTTCTTCAAATTCATTATTTTTTATTAATATATTCAAGGTTAAGTGTGATTTAACATTTCTTAAATTACAATACTCTATAGCTTGTTTTAAAGTATCTAAGTCAAAATTCTGAGCAGAAGCTCTAGCATTAAACATATTTGCACCAAAATAAACACTATCTGCACCATTTTGAACAGCAGCTTTTAAACATTCAAAATCACCCACCGGTGCTAATAATTCTATATTATTCATTTAGAGTTCCTCCAAATTATTTGATACTATTATTGTAACATAAATTACCGTTTTTGCATACTAATATTATATACTAAAACAATGTTAATTGTTTATTTATAAAAGGAGGAATATTATGCAAGAAGATTTAAGGGATTGTGGCTGTAATAATTGCTGTAATCAAGGAAATATGTTTAGCAATTTATTTGGAGGATGCTGTGACAACACAATATTATTTTTTATAATAGTATTCTTATTATTATTTACTAATTTTGGATGTTGCAATAGATAGTGAAAGTACATGAGGTTCTATATGACATGGAAATGTTGTATAGAACTATTTAAATTATTGGATAAAAAGTATTTGCATTTTATAAACATATGTGGTAAAATTAAAATCGTTGTACGAGATGTAATAACATAAGTAGGAGAGTGTAAATATGGAGATTGTAAAATACGTTGTTTTAGGATTATATGTAATAGTTTGTATAGCACTAATAATACTAGCTACAATACAAACTAAAGATAGTCAAGGGGCTTCTGGAACAATAACTGGTTCTTCAACAAATAACTTTTATGAACAAAATAAAGGAAGAACTAAAGAAGGAAGATTAAAAAGATGGACTATAATATTAGGAATCTTGTTTGTAATTTTAGCAATAGTACTTGGAATTTTATATATGATGTAAATGTAAGCGACGTGTTATCGTCGCTTTTATGCTATAAATAGAAAACAAATTATTTTGGAGATAAGGAATGAAAAATAAATTAAAACAAGGAATACTTAGAAGAAATGCAAAAGGTTTTGGATTTGTAAAAATAGAAGATGAAGAAAAAGAATATCATATTTCAGAAAAAAATCTAAAAAATGCATTAAACGGTGATGAAGTTGTAATAAAAATAGTAGAAAAAAGTAAAAAAAATAACTTACAAGATGAAGCAAAGGTTGTAAGTATTATTAAGCATGAAAGAAATACTATTGTTGGAACATATCAAAGTAATAAAAATTTTGGTTTTGTAGTTCCAGATGACTTAAGTTTTGGAACAGATATTTTTATTTCGAAGAAAAACAGAAATAAAGCTAAAAATAATCAAAAAGTAGTAGTAAAAATAACCAAATATCCAGAAAAAAACAAAAATGCAGAAGGAAAAATAATAGAAATAATAGGGCATATAAATCAAGCAGGAGTGGACATGCTATCATTAGTAAAAGAGTACAACTTACCATATGAATTTCCTGTAACAGTAATAGATGAGGCAAAAAAAATAAAGCAAAAAATAGATAAAGAGGCAATAAAAAATAGATTAGATTTAAGAAAAGAAGAAATCTTTACTATAGATGGAGATGATTCTAAAGACTTAGATGATGCGGTTAATGTAAAAAAACTAAAAAACGGAAACTATATTTTAGGTGTTCATATTGCAGATGTTAGCCACTATGTAAAAGATGGATCAAAACTTGATAAAGAAGCAATTTTAAGAGGAACCAGTATATATATGATGGATAGAGTAATTCCAATGTTACCGAAAGAATTGTCAAATGGAATATGTAGCTTAAATGCAAGGCAAGATAGACTTGCTATTTCTGTTATAATAGAGATAGATAAAAAAGGAAATGTGGTCAATTCTAAGATTTCTAAAAGTGTAATAAATGTAACAGAAAGAATGACATACAATAATGTTAAAAAAATTTTAGAAAAATCTGATGATTATGTACTAAAAAAATATAAAAAGTATATTATGCATTTCAAAAGAATGGAAGAACTTGCAAAAATTTTAAAAGCACGAAGAGAAAAAAATGGGTATTTAAGTTTAGATATACCGGAAAGCAAAATTATTTTGGATGAAGATGGAATTGCAATAGATGTACAAAAATATGAAACATCTTTTGCAAATGAAATAATAGAACAATTTATGCTTACTGCAAATGAAGTTGTTGCAGAAACTTTTCATGACTTGAATGCACCTTTTATATATAGAGTTCATGAAGAGCCAGATATAGACAAAGTAAAAGAGCTTAATAAATTTTTATTCAATATGGGATATAAAATAAAAACAAAAGACGATACTATAGAACCAAAAGCATTTGAAGAGATTTTAAATAAAATAAAAGGAAAACCAGAAGAAAAAGTAATATCAACTCTTATATTAAGGACTTTAAAAGTTGCCAAGTATGAACCTGAAAATAAAGGACATTTTGGAATTGCAAGTAAATGCTATTGTCATTTTACATCACCAATAAGAAGATATCCCGATTTATTTATACACAGAGTAATATCTAAATATTTAGAAGATGGAAAACAATTGACTGAAAAAGATAATGAAAAATATTTTAATCAAGCAGAAAGATATTCCGAAACATCTTCTGAGTGCGAAAAAATTGCTCAAAAAGTTGAAAGAGAAGCAGAAGATATAAAGAAAGCAGAATACATGCAAGATAAGATAGGAAATGAGTATGAAGGAATTATATCTAGTATTACATCATTTGGAGTATTTGTAGAATTGGAAAATACTATAGAGGGGCTAATTAGATTTGATGACTTAGGTGAAGAGTACTTTATATATGATGAAGATAATAAAACATTAATAGGAGAAAGAAGTAAAACAACATTCCATATTGGAGATAAAATGAAAATACAAGTAATTGCAGCAAATAAACAAACAAGAAAGATAGATTTTAAAAGAATTACAAATAATGAAAAGGAATGATAAAAATGGATGGAAGATATACATTTGAAGAGTTTTGCGATAATTTAGATAATGGATACCAAATATATTATACTTATGTTAGAAATAGGTATTTGTTATTCAAAACAGCAGAAAATTGTTATACACAAAAGCTTCTTACAGAACATGAAAAAAATCCTCAACCAAGACATAGTATGTTAACATTTAAAAGAATAAAAGAGATGTTTCCATATATGGAGGCAATTGAATACAAAACAGGGATTTGAATTTAAATAAAATTTTTAACAATTTCAAAAAACACAAAAAATTTACAAATAAACTGTACAAAAAAATCGAAATATGATATATAATAAAAATGTATATTATATTTTGATTTTTTTATTTTAAAATATATATAATATAAAAAACAAAGGAGGATTTTATTATGTTAAAAGCAAACATAGGTTGGAGTACAGAAGCAGATAATTACGAAGCAGGAAAGGCTGCAGCAGCAAAAGCTGTAGTAGATTTAATGGAGACAAAGGTAGCGCTTTTATATACCTCATCTGATAATGATGTTGATAAGGTATTAAAAGGCGCTATTTCTGAGTTTGGAACAGCACCAATAATTGGATGCACATCAAGTGGAGGTATTATAGTACCAGATGGTTATATATCATCAGAAAATGGATTTGTTGGAGCATTAGCAATAGGAGATCCAGATACTGTTGTAGGTGTTGCAGGTTCTAAAAAAGTAAAATCTGCAAGAGAAACAGGTAAAAGAGTAGCAATGGAAGCTATGAAAAAAGCAGGAAAAGATTGCCCACCAGCATATTTCTATATGGTAGCAAATCCAGCAGAGGAAGAAGATTGCTTAAAAGGTATTGAAGATGTTATAGGAAGAGTTCCTTTCTTTGGTGGTAGTGCAGCAGATAATACTGTTTCAGGAGATTGGAAAATCTTTACTAATGATGGAGTATTTAGCGAAGGTGTAGCAGTAGCATTTTTCTATACAGATAAGCCAATGGCAAATGTTTATACAGGAGCATACCATGAAACAACAAAATCTGGAATTATTACAAAAATGGACGGAAATAGAGTATTACAAGAAATAGATGGAGAACCAGCACTTAAAAAATATGCTGCTTGGACAGGAAAAGATGTAAAGAAATTAATGGGAGGAAACTTACTTTCTGAATCTATTTTAGCACCACTTGGAGTTAAAGACAGACTAGGAGATTTAATAGCAATTCGTCATCCAATGGGAGGAAATAAAGACTATTC
>JAGHJM010000013.1 GCA_017886645.1 Clostridia bacterium | reverse complement strand
ATAATATTGGGGCAATATTCTGAAAATATAGGAATATCAGCGGAACACACTGTGACAAATAATGATATGACTATACAAACAAGTTATGAAGTATCAGATTTTATGTTAAAATTAAATTCAGAAGGAAAAGTAGAATGGCTAAAAGATATATCATACCTTCAATATAATACTAGCGACTACAAACAAGAGAGATATAAAGATGGTAAAGTTTATTTAGTAAACGATTATGAAAATGTAATAACAATACCAGCAGAAGAAACAACAAATAATGCTGAAATTATTATAAATCCTGGAATGGCTTGTATTGTTTTAGATTTAAATGGTAAGATAGAAGATATTAAAAATATTAACGATAATATGATAAATACTATGTCATTAGTGAGTTGGAATTCGAGAGTATTAGGAGTAAACATAGTAGATAGTGGAAATTCTGTAATATTAATTGGAGAAACTTTTAGTGATCAAGTGAAACTAATTATCTCCGAAGAGGATACAGTAGACGGAAAAATAATTGAAATAAATGGACCATTTATTTTGAAAATAAATAAAGATGGAAAAGTAGAATGGTCAAGAAGTTTTTATACGAATGATGTAGAGATAAAACGCGTATATAGCGTGTCAGATGGATATATAGTAGAATTTGGTACGTCTCGTTCTTATCTTGAAATTCAAATACCTGCCGAAAATACGGTAAATGGAGAAACTATTATAACTTCAGGTTCAGATGATGTTTTAGCGAAGTACAATGAAGATGGATATGTAGAATGGATAATAAATCCAGGTACTTATTATTTGGATATAAGTAAAGAAGAAAATTACTATAAAGTCTTAAGCTCACCAAGTGCTGCAGATTTACCATTTGATGTATTTACTACATTGTCAATATATCAAGAAGAAATTATTCAAGCAGAAATACCAACAGAACAAGTGGTATTAACATTGAATAATAACTTAAAGAAACCAATAATTAATAGTAAAAAAGCAGCAACAACAGAAAAAGGAAGAGATTATGTAGTAAATGGAGAAAAAGTAACATATACAATAACAGTAGAAAATAGTGGAGACTTAGGGCAAGATGTATTGGTAAAAGATACGATACCACTTGGAACAACATTTGTAGAAGGAAGCATTAAAGTAAATGGAGTAACAGACTCTAGTAAAACAGCCCAAGATTTAGCAGATGGAATAAGAGTAAATGTACCAGAAAGAATAAGTGAAAACGAAGCAAGTAAAGTAACAGTAAGCTTTGATGTAACAGCAGATGGATTAGCAGAAGATGTATATACAGGAACAATAGAAAACACAGCAGTAATAGCAAAGGATGCAGACAAACCAGACGAAACAGAAGAGACAGTAGAAGGACCAGATATAACAGTAAATAAACCAAATGTTAAGATAAGCAAGAAAGTAAGTCCAGAAGGAGAAGTAACAAAAGGAGATGAACTAACATATACAATAACATTAGATAATAGTACAGGAAAAGCAGCAACAACAGCAACAGTAAAAGAAGAAATACCAACAGGAACAACGTTAATTTATGGAAGCGTAAAAATAGGAGAAGAAGCAAGAGAAGTTATAACAGCAGAAGAACTAAGAAATGGAGTAGAAGTAGAGTTAGAAGCAGGAGAAAGTAAAGAATTAGAGTTTAAAGTCACAGTAGGTGACCTTGATAATAGTGCAAAAATAACAAATAAGGCAACAGTAGATACAGATGGAGATGATCCAAATAATGTAGAAGAGGAGACTAACGCTACAGAAAACATATATGTAGAAGCAATAATAAATAGTAAGAAAGAAGTAGAAACAGAAAATAATTTAGCATATGTAGTAGAAGGAGAAAAAATAACATACACAATAACAGTAGAAAATAGCGGAGATTTAGGACAAGATGTAATTGTAAAAGATACAATTCCAACAGGAACAACATTTGTTGAAGGAAGCATCAAGATAAATGGGGAAACAAGAACAGAGTTAACAGAGCAAAACTTAAGCGAAGGAATAAGAGTAAATGTACCAAGAAGAGTAAGCGAAAGTGAGTCAAGCAAAGCAACAGTAAGTTTTGAAGTAACAGTAAATGAATTAACAGAAGATAACTTAACAGCAACAATAGAAAACACAGCCAAAGTAGTAAAAGATGCAGAAAAACCAGATGAAACAGAAGAACCAGTAGAAGGACCAGATATAACAGTAAATAAACCAGACGTTAAATTTAGTAAAGCTGTAACACCAGAGGGAGAAGTACAAGTAGGAGATGAACTAACATATACAATAACATTAGATAATAGCACAGGAACAGCACCAGCAACAGTAGCCGTTAAAGATACAATTCCAGCAGGAACAACATTTGTGGCAAGTAGTGTAAAAGTAGGAGGACAAGATAGAACAGAATTAACAGAAAACGACTTAGTAAATGGAATAGAAGTAGAAATACAAGCAGGAGAAAGTAAAGATATAGAATTTAAAGTCACAGTAGGTGACCTTGATAATGGTGCAAAAATAACAAACAAAGCAATAATAGATACAGATGTGGAAGACCAAACAAATCCAGAAGAAGAAACAAATACAAGTGAAAATACATATGTAGAAGCAATAATAGATAGTAGCAAAGAGGCAAAAACAGAACATAACTTAAACTATGTAGTAGAAGGAGAGAGAATAACATACACAATAACAGTAGAAAACACAGGAGACTTAGGACAAGATGTTCTAATAAAAGATACAATCCCAGAAGGAACAACATTTGTAGAAGGAAGCATTAAGATAAATGGAGTTCTAGACGGAGGAAAGACAGCAACTGATTTAGCAAGTGGAATAAGAGTAAGTGTACCAGAAAGAGAAAATGAAGCAACACCAGGAAAAGTAACAGTAAGCTTTGACGTAACAGTAAATGAATTAGAGGGAAATAACTTAACAGCAACAATAGAAAATACAGCACAAGTAGTAAAAGATGCAGACAAACCAGACGAAACAGAAGAACCAGTAGAAGGACCAGATATAACAGTAAATAAAGCAGATGTTAAATTTAGTAAGAAAGTAAGTCCAGAAGGAGAAGTAACAAAAGGAGACGAATTAACATATATAATAACATTAGATAACACTGCAGGAACAGCACCAACAAAAGTAATTGTAAAAGATGAAATTCCAGCAGGAACAACATTTATTTATGGAACAGTAAAAATAGGAGGAGAAGTAAGAGAAGAAATAACAGCAGAGGAATTAAGAAACGGAATAGAAGTAGACTTACAAGCAGGAGAAAGTAAAGAAGTAGAATTTAAAGTTACAGTAAGTGACCTTGATAACGGTACAAAAATAACAAACAAAGCAATAGTAGATGCAGATGTAGAAGACCCAAGTAATCCAGAAGGAGAAACAAATACAAGTGAAAATACATATGTAGAAGCAATAATAAGCAGTAAGAAAGAAGTAGAAACAGAAAATAGCTTGGCATATGTAGTAGAAGGAGAAAAGATAACATACACAATCACAGTAGAAAATACAGGAGACTTGGGACAAGATGTTCTTGTAAAAGATAGTATTCCAGAAGGAACAACATTCATAGAAGGAAGCATTAAGATAAATGGGGAAGCAAGAACAGAGTTAACAGAACAAAACTTAATCGAAGGAATAAGAGTAAATGTACCAAGAAGAGTAAGCGAAAGTGAGTCAAGTAAAGTGACATTAAGTTTTGAAGTAACAGTAAATGAGCTAACAGAAGGTAACTTAACAGCAACAATAGAAAATACAGCAGAGGTAAGCAAAGATGCAGATAATCCAGAAGGAACAGAAGAACCAGTAGACGGACCAGATATAATAGTAAATAAATCAGATGTAAAATTCGGTAAAGTTGTAAGTCCAGAAGGAGAAGTAAAAGAAGGAGACGAACTAACATATACAATAACGTTAGATAACAGCACAGGAACAGCACCAGCAAAAGTAGCCGTTAAAGATACAATTCCAGTAAGAACAACATTTATCAACAATAGTGTAAAAGTAGGTGGACAAGATAGAACAGAATTAACAGAAAACGACTTAAGAAATGGAATAGAAGTAGAATTACAAGCAGGGGAAAGTAAAGACGTAGAATTTAAAGTTACAGTAGGCGACCTTGATAATGGAGCAAAAATAACAAACAAAGCAAGAGTAGATACAGATGCAGATGACCCAAGTAATCCAGAAGAAGAAACAAACACAAGTGAAAATACATATGTAGAAGCAATAATAGACAGTAGCAAAGAAGCAAAAACAGAACACAACTTAAACTATGTAGTAGAAGGCGAAAAGATAACATATACAGTAACAGTAGAAAACAGTGGAGATTTAGGACAAGATGTAATTGTAAAAGATAGTATTCCTCAAGGAACAACATTTGTAGAAGGAAGCATTAAAATAAATGGACAAGCAGATGCAGGAAAAACAGCAGAAGACTTTGCAAATGGAATAAGAGTAAATGTGCCAGCAAGAGTAAGTGAAAGTGAAGTAAGTAAAGTAACATTAAGCTTCGAAGTAACAGTAAATGAACTAGAAGGAGATAACTTAACAGGAACAATAAGAAACACAGCATATGTAAAAGAAAATGCAGATGACGAAGAAAGTACAGAAACTCCAACAGAAACAACAGACACAACAGTAAATAAAGCAGATGTTAAGTTTAGTAAAACAGTAAGTCCAGAAGGAGAAGTAAAAGTAGGAGACGAATTAACATACACAATAACATTAGATAATACTGCAGGAACAGCACCAGCAACAGTAGAAGTAAAAGATACAATTCCAGCAGGAACAACATTTATCAACAATAGTGTAAAAGTTGGTGGACAAGATAGAACAGAGATAACAGCAGAAGGGTTAGCAAATGGAATAGAAGTAGAATTACAAGCAGGGGAAAGTAAAGATATAGAATTTAAAGTCACAGTAGGTGACATTGATAATGGTGCAAAAATAACAAATAAAGCAACAGTAGATACAGATGTAGAGGATCCAAGTAATCCAGAAGGAGAAACAAATACAAGTGAAAATACATATGTAGAAGCAATAATAAGCAGTAAGAAAGAAGTAGCAACAGAAAATGGCTTAGCATATGTAGTAGAAGGAGAAAAGATAACATATACAATAACAGTAGAAAATACAGGAGACTTAGGACAAGATGTAATTGTAAAAGATACAATTCCAACTGGAGCAACATTTGTTGATGGAAGTATTAAAATAAATGGAATAGCAGATTCAAACAAAACAATACAAGATTTAGCAAATGGAATAAGAATAAATGTACCAAGAAGAGAAAATGAAGAAACCCCAAGCAAAGTAACAGTAAGTTTCGAAGTAACAGTAAATGAATTATCAGATGGAATATTAGAAACAACAATAGAAAACACAGCCCAAGTAGCAAAAGATGCAGATAAACCAGATGAAACAGAAGAACCAGTAGAAGGACCAGACATAACAGTAAATAAACCAGATGTTAAGTTTAGTAAAGTTGTAACGCCAGAGGGAGAAGTACAAGTAGGAGATGAATTAACATATACAATTCATTTAGATAACAGCACAGGAACAGCACCTACAACAGTACTAGTTAAAGATAAAATTCCAGAGGGAACAACATTTATCAACAATAGTGTAAAAGTTGGTGGACAAGATAGAACAGAATTAACAGAAAACGACTTAGTAAATGGAATAGAAGTAGAATTACAAGCAGGAGAAAGCAAAGAAGTAGAGTTTAAAGTCACAGTAGGTGACCTTGATAATGGTACAAAAATTTCAAATAAAGCAATAGTAGATACAGATGCAGAAGACCCAACAAATCCAGAAGAAGAGACGGAGACAACAGAAAACACATATACAGAAGCAATAATAAGTAGTAAGAAAGAAGTAACAACAGAACATAGCTTAGCATATGTAGTAGAAGGAGAAAAGATAACATATACAATAACAGTAGAAAACAGTGGAGATTTAGGACAAGATGTAATTGTAAAAGATACAGTACCAGAAGGAACAAGCTTCGTAGAAGGAAGCATTAAGGTAAATGGAGTAGCAGACTCAAATAAAACAGCCCAGAATTTAGCAGAAGGAATAAGAGTAAATGTACCAAGAAGAATAAGTGAAAGTGAGTCAAGCAAAGTAACAATAATCTTTGAAGTAATAGTAAATGATATAGATAATGGAACAGTAATAAGAAATACAGCATATGTAAAAGAAAATACAGATGACCCTGATAGTCCAGAAAAAGAGACAGAAACAACAGAAAACACATATGTAGAAGCAATAATAAATAGCAAAAAAGAAGTAACAACAGAAAATGGATTAGCATATGTAGTAGAAGGAGAAAAGATAACATATACAATAACAGTAGAAAACACAGGAGACCTAGGACAAGATGTGTTAGTTAAAGATGAAATTCCAGCTGGAACAAGTTTCGTAGAAGGAAGCATTAGAATAAATGGAGCAGCAGATTCAAATAAAACAGCAGAAGATTTAGCAAATGGAATAAGAGTAAATGTGCCAGCAAGAGTAAGTGAAAGTGAAGCAAGTAGAGTAAGAATAAGCTTTGAAGTAACAGTAGATGAGCTAACAGGAGGAGCATTAACAGCAACAATAGAAAACACAGCAGAAGTATCAGAAGATGCAGATAAACCAGACGAAACAGAAGAACCAGTAGAAGGACCAGACATAACAGTAAATAAATCAGATGTAAAGTTTAGTAAAGAAGTAACACCAGAAGGAGAGGTAAAAGAAGGAGACGAACTAACATATACAATTAAGTTAGATAACAGCACAGGAACAGCTCCAGCAATGGTAGTAGTAAAAGATGAAATCCCAGAAGGGACAACATATGTAGAAGGAAGTATTAAAGTAAATGAAGCAGATTTAGGAAATACTTTAGAAGATTTAGCACAAGGAATAAATGTAGGAGTAGCAGAATATGGAACAAGTACAGTAACATTTAAGGTAAGAGTAAATAACATAGAAAATGGAACAGAAATAAGAAATACAGCAACAGT
>JAGHJM010000002.1 GCA_017886645.1 Clostridia bacterium | reverse complement strand
ATTCTAACCAACTGAACTACCAGGCCATTTATAAAAATGGTGGGCGCAATAGGGCTCGAACCTATGACCTCCTGCTTGTAAGGCAGATGCTCTCCCAGCTGAGCTATGCGCCCGTCTCAAGTGACTCATTTAGTATACTAAATTTTTGGTCACTTGTCAATACATATTTTTAAAATTTTGTATTATTTTTGTATATTTATATTATCTCTCTTCATCGTCCCTATCTATAGATGCGTTTGTAGTATTTGTAGTATTAGAATTCTCTATATTACTAGTATATTCTCCAATTTCTTCTTCTCTCTCTTTTAACATATCATATGTTGACTTTCCTTCAACTATTTCATTAGTTTCTCCTTTTTCATATACTTTCGTCATTAGCACCTTCATATCTTGTAGCATGCTGTTTAAAATAGTTACTGCTTCTTTTTTATCAATTTTTTGATCATCTAATAAGGATATTAGTTGTTCTACAGACATTGTAGGTTTTTCTATTCCTTCCTCTCCATAGGCTGCAATTATTGAGTCTCGTAGTTCTTTTGGTATAGAACCTCTCCATGTACGATACATAAATCCAATTTCTCTTATATAAGCTTTATTTGTATAATCTCCTGGCTTCCCATCTAAATCTTGTCTTTCTCTAGTTATTACTATATCATGTTCATCTAAAGGATAGCCATTTGCCTCTTCTAATCTTTCCATTACTATATCTTTATACATCTCTTTGAATTCTCTTGCAGTAGTTATTATTTCCACGCCATCTAAATCTTCATGTTCTTTTCCTTCAAAACTTTCTAGTTTACTTTCTAGTTCTACAAACTTGTTTAATTCTTCTTGTGAAAATTCTAATGACAGATATGTTCCAAATCCTCCAGTTGTAGGAGTATTTTCTATAAGATTATCCACATATCCTTCCCTAGCTTGTATATCCTTCTGGTATTCGAAATGTCCGTGTAACTTAACTGCGCCTATTAACGCAGCTATTGAAATAGCTCCTATTACTAAATTTCTTGTAAATTTTGATTTTCTTCTATTTCTAGGTTTGTTTCTAATATTTTTACGTGCATGTTCTTCTGAATTACGCCTTTCTCTGCTACTATTAACTGCACTTGCTTCTTGTTGCATGCTTGGATTAGTAGCATAATAAGAAATCGGTGCTTTTTTTTGCTGTGCAAATATTCTCAATATTTCCTCATAACCATCTTCTTCATTTTCTTCATGACTTTCTTCTGGTACTCTTAACCCCTTAATAAATTCTTCACGCTTCGATTGTGGCGTAGACTCTTCTTTTTCCTGTTCTACTTGTCGTTCTCCATAAGTTACCTCTTCTGCAAGTTGACTTAATTTACTAATATGTTCATCTAATTTTCTCTCATTAATAGAGAATGGAATTTTAAGTTCTTCAGGATACATAACTTCTAATTCTCTAAGCTCAGCATCAGAAATTCCGTATTTCTTCATTATCTCCAAAGTACTTTCTCTTTTCTTTTCTATATTACTCTTAATTATTTTTATTGCTTTTCTTACTTCGACTAATTTACTATTTATCCTTTTAAATGATATTCTTTTGTCATCTTCCATATTTTCCTCCTATTTTTCTTTTATAACCTCAATTGCTTTTTGTAATTGAGTATCTTCATCTTCTGGTATATCTGCCGAATTAATTAAATCTTCTGGTAAGTTTACTTCAATATCCGGTTCTATTCCAATTTCATTTATCTTATTTCTATTAGGTGTACAATATTCTTCTATTGTTATTTTTAGTCCACTTCCATCATTTAATCTAGCAAGCTCTTGTATAACTCCTTTTCCATATGTTTTGGTTCCAACTACTGTTGCTCTTTCGTTATCTTGTAGAGCTCCTACTAATATTTCAGATGCACTTGCTGAATATTCATTTGTAAGAATTACTACAGGCATTGTAATTATTGGGTCATTATCTGATTTTGTTATTTCTTCATCGTCATTTTTATTTCTTGTAATTAAAATGGTATCTCCTTTATCTAATAGCATATCTGCTATTTCTACTGCTTCGTCTACTATTCCTCCGCCATTGTTTCTAACATCAATAATTAATTTTTCAATTCCTTGATTTTGTAGATCCTCAAATTTTTCTTTAAATTCATCTGCACATCCGCCGTCAAAATCCTCTATTAATAAATATCCTATATTATCATTTAATTTTTTTTCTACAATATGAGTTAATATTATTGTTCTTCTTTCAACCTCTAATTCAATTGTTTCTTCGCCTCTTAAAATTTCAAGCTTAACAGTAGTTCCTTCTTTCCCCTTTATTGCATTTGATGCTTGATCAAGTTCTTCACCTGTGTATGAAACACCATCTACTTTAGTTATTAGATCCCCTGATTGTATTCCTGCTTCTTCTGCTGGTGAACCATCCATTGGTTTTATAATATATATTGCATTATTTTCTATATCTAAAGTAATATATATCCCTATACCTACATAATTTCCAGCTGTTTCTTCCATCAAGTCATCCATTTCTTCTTTTGTATAATACGTAGTATATGGATCTCCCAATCCTTCTATGTATCCTTTTATTGCTCCTTCCACCATTTGCTCATCATCAATTTCACCAATATACTTTTCTTCTAATGCCGTCCTAAAACTTGCTAGAGTAGATTCTAAACCTTCTAAAGAATCTGTACTTTGGCTTTTTATAGCAATTTTACCTGAATTTACTATAACATTATAAACTACAATAGTAGTAACTATTGCTGTAATTAAAATTGTTATAATTATAAGCATTATCGATTTATATATAGCTTCGCTTTTTCTTTTTTCTTCCATTCTCTCACCTTTATTATTTTATTATTTTATTTTTAATTCATGTATAAAAATCAAATTTATTTTATATCAAAAAAGAATACTTTTCAAGTATTCTTTTAATATTATTACATATCATCCTCATTATCTTCTTGATTAGAATCTTTATTGTCTTTTTTATCATATTTTTCTTTTTCTTCGTTTAAGCAATTTTCTGTACACTGCAAGCAACTTCCACCACAAGAAATTGCTTCTTCATCATTCCAATCTAGTTCTATTATATTATGACACTCTGGACATTCTATTTCGTCTTTTTGAGCTAATTCTGAGTCTACAGAAAATTCATTATTACAGTATGGACAAACTACTTCAAATTCATATTCTTCATTATTTTCATCATCTTCATATATATCGCTTTCTATGTTATCTATTATACTCTGTACATTTTCTATTCTTTTTGATATATTTTCTTGTTCATTTTCAATTTGTTTTATTCTCATATCTGTAATTTTAGTTAATCTATCTATAATTTCCATAAATGAAAATGAAAGCTCACTTAATTTTTCCTTTACAAATTCTCTTTCCTCAACATTAGAAATTTTGTTTTCTATTTCGTTAATTATCTTCTTGTACTCAGTACTCATATCTGACATTAAATTTACCTCCAAATTACACTCTTTCCATATACTCTCCAGTTCTTGTGTCTATTCTTACTATATCTCCAACATTAACAAACATAGGAACATTTAATGTATAACCATTTTCTAGAGTTGCTGGT
>JAGHJM010000012.1 GCA_017886645.1 Clostridia bacterium | reverse complement strand
CGATAGGTATATCATGTTCTTCTATTGCTGCTTCAACCATTTTTCTTAAATAACCAATTCTTGCATATTTTATTGCACTTGATGATGCTTGTAAAATTACTGGTGAATTTTCTTCTGCTGCAGCATCTACTATTGCTTGTATAATTTCCATATTGTTTACATTAAAAGCCCCTATTGCAAAATGCTCCTTCATTGATTTTTCAAACATATCTTTTGTCGTTACTAATGGCATAAAATTTCCTCCTTTTTTATCCTAGTATATCTATTTTATTTCTAAATTTTGTTAATGTCAATATATTTCTTTCTTAAATCGTTTCTCTCACATCAACTTTATAAATATAGTTCATGGAGAGCCTGAAGTAAAGGACAAGTTTGCATCTCGTGTTTTGCGGGAAGTAAATAATGTTAAAGAAGTTGGCATTGGAAACAGAAACACATTTTTCAGGATTAATCCTTATGGATGTGTAAGATCCCTAAATACGCACTTCCAGTAATTTAATTCTATTAAAATTAAATTTGGAAAGGGTACGCCATTTGAGGTGTACCCTTTTCTATTTTTTATAATATATATTTTTTATCTCGTGCATCTCTATTTTACATATAATTATTAATTTTCAGATTTGTAACTACTACACATAGACTCGTCAGCTTGTTTTGTTTCACATCCTACCACTGGTGTCACAATTATTTGTTCTAACTTACATTCCTGCCTTCCTATATCATTATATTTGCAACTGCCAACTGTGCAGTTTATTTTTTGATTTTTTTCCATAAAAAATAGCCTCCTTTAAGATAATTTTCATTATTAGTATGGCTATTTTTTATTTTTTTATTTATTTAATTTTTATTTATTTACATAATCGCCAAAATATAATTTCACAAATTCTATATCATAATTTTCTACATTCTCTTTTGCTATTTTAATAAATTCATCTACTATTTCTTTTGTAATTTTCGCATTTTTCTTTTCATAAAATCTTTTAATAGGTTTTTGAAGTCTTTGAATTATTTTATATCCTTTATCTACATTTTGTGCTTCAAAAAAAATATTTGCTCTTTTCATTTCTTTTTCGTAAATATATTTTCCTATTTTCGTTTCTCTAATTTGCTCTAAAGAATTTGCATCAGTAATTTCACTTATATTAATATGTTTATTTGGAATTGTTTTTCCTAAAATTTTTTCAAAGTCTTCATCTCTAACATTTTCAATATGTCCTGTTTTATAGCATTCTGGGACATTGTTTATTTCGCATATATCATTAGATTCTATATCTATTTCGCTTTCTAATACAATATCTTTACTAGACTTTCCTACTAATATCTTATATTTTCCTGATTCTATACTCCATTTTTTACTTTTTACATCATAATAATTAAATAAATCTTTATTTAAATGTACTACAATTTCTTTTTCTTCTCCTGACTCTAATTCTATTTTTTCGAAACCTTTTAATTCTTTTTTAGCCCTATATATGTTTGAATTTTCTTTAGAAATATAAACTTGTGCAATTTCTTTTCCTTTTACATTTCCAATATTTTTTATTTTAAAGCTTACTTCTATATCAGTATTATTCTGATTAATTTTTAAGTTAGAATACATAAAATTAGTATAACTTAATCCATATCCAAATGGAAATAATACATCTTTTTCTATTTTATCATAATACCTATATCCTACATAAATTGCTTCTTTATATTCTACAATTACATCTGTTCCAGGAAAATTATTATAGCATGGTGTATCTTCTAATTTAATAGGATATGTCTCTGCAAGTTTACCACTTGGATTTACTTTTCCAACTATACAATTTACTATTGCCTTAGCCCCTGTTTCTCCTCCAAGATAACCTGTAATAATACCTTTTACTTTATCTTTCCATGGCATAGTAATAGGTGCACCATTTGATAATACAACTACCACATTATTATTTACTTTACATATTTCTTCTATCAATTTATTTTGTGATTTAGATATATCTAAACTATTTCTATCTAGCCCTTCCGCTTCTTCTATTTCTGTTAAACCTGCAAAAATAAGTACAACTTCATTATTTTTGCAGACTTCTACAGCCTCTTGTAATAATTCATCATTGTTATTTGATATGCTTCTTTCATATCCTTTTGCAAAATCAAATTCATATCCCAGTTCCTTAAAATAGTTATATGCATTTTCTAACTTATACGGATTTACTTTTGCACTTCCTGCACCTTGGTATCTTGGATTTATTGCAAAATCACCTATTATAGCTATTTTTTTATTTTTTATAGGAAGAATATTATCTTCGTTTTTTAAAAGCACTACAGAGTCTTCTGCCGCTTCTAAAGCTAAATTATGATCTTCTATTTCACTATATTTTCCATTTCTTTTATTATCTGCTAATTTAAAAGTTATATTTAATATCTTATCTACTATTTCATCTAATCTTTCTTCCTCTAAATCACCATTTTTTACTGCTTCTACAATTTGTTCTTTAATTCCTGCCCTATTGCCTGGCATTTCTATAGCAGTTCCTGCTTTTATCCCTTCTACTCTATTATCTTCTGCACTCCAATCTGTTATAACAATTCCTTCAAAGTTCCATTCACTATATAATATATCATTTATTAATTTCTTATTATCTGAACAATATATACCATCAATTCTATCATATGCACTCATAATAGAATATGGCTTTGCCTCTTTTACTATCATTTCAAATGCTTTTAAATAAATTTCTCTTAAAGTTCTTTCATCAATTACCACATCTATTAATCTTCTGTTACATTCTTGGTTATTTGCTGCAAAATGTTTTACGCAAGTAGCAACACCATTTTCTTGAACTCCATTTACATATGATATTCCTAAAGTTCCTGCTAAATACGGATCTTCTGAAAAATATTCAAAATTTCTTCCACACAAAGGGCTTCTTTTAATATTAACCCCTGGTCCTAATAAAATACTTATTCCTTTACATAGTGCTTCTTTACCAATTGCTTTTCCTACTTTATATATTAAGTTCTTGTTCCAGCTATTTGCAAGTGTAGCTTCTGTAGGAAAGCAAACTGCTATTTCACTAGTTGGTATTTCTAAATCATTTCTTCTTCTATTAGTAGTTTCAATTCTTAAGCCATTTGGTCCATCAGCCATCATAATAGTTGGTACATAAAGCCTCGGTATTTCATTTGTATGCCATAAATCTTTTCCAACACACAAACTAGCTTTTTCTTCTAAAGTCATCTTTTGTATTAATTCCTTATATTTCATATGTTCACCTCATTGCACACAATATACCATACTATTATTATTCTTTCAATTGATTTTTGGAATTTTCTATTAGTTTACAATTATTAGGTTGTTTAAAGCTTAAATACCAATTCATTCCGCTTCTGTCTCTTTCAATTTCCAACATTCTTTTTTGCAACTCTTGAAATGTTTGAGGAGGTGGTAATATTATTGGTTCGCATGGTACCCAATTAGCAGGAGTCATTCCATTATTTGAATCTGCTACTTGCAATGCCTGTAAAGTTCTTAATATTTCTGGTATAGCTCTACCTATTTGCATAGGATATACAAATATAGCTCTTATTATTCCTTTTTCATCTATTATAAAAACATTTCTTACAGTTTCTGTTTTGCTTACATCACTAGAAATCATACCATATTTTCTTGCAATCTCTCCATTCATATCCGCTATTATTGGAAATGGTACTTTTATACCTGTTCTACAATAAATATCATATACCCATGCTAAATGTGAAGCATTACTATCTACACTTAATCCAATTAAACAAGTATTTAACTGACTAAAATAATTGTTAGCTCTTGCAAATGCAATTATTTCTGTAGTGCAGACGGGGGTAAAATCTCCTGGATGTGAAAATAATACCACCCATTTTCCTTTATAATCACTTAACTTTATATTTCCCATTGTTGTTTTTGCTTCAAAATCTGGAGCATATGTACCTATCTTTACATTTCCATTCATTAAAATTTCATAATCCATAAAAAACTCCTTTCAGTTCTTTAAGTTCATCAAGAACTTCTTTTTATTTGTATTCTATGAATTTGCATTAATTAATGTTACATGACCATAAAAACTAAAAAAGAATAAATATTGACGAACCATATTTTAAGCGTTAAAATCAACTTATAACATGAAAGGAGAAATTATAAATATGGAAAAAAATAATCATAATAAAAAATTAATTATTGTCATTTTAAGTCTTGTAATTATATTATTACTTGCAATTATCATAGGAATGTGTATTTATTTAAATATTAATCATACTACTTCAAATCTTAACAATTCAACTTCTCTATCGCAAAGTAATGTAAACACATTAGTCCAAGAAAATCAATTACTTAATACATCAAATATTACAGAAACCAATTCCACATTATCTAATATTGAAGAAAATAATGCTAATACTTCTTATAGTAATGAGCAAAATATTTTAACTCAACAAGTAACATTAAATGGAGAAACTCATACAATCACAATTAATGCTACAACTCCACAGCAATCTGGTGATTATACTTATACTACTACATGTACAATTCAATTGGATTCTAAAACTATTAAAGTATTAGAAAACTTTCTTTGTCCTCAATTAGCCAAAGATTTAAAACTAATAGTCAGCGACCTAAAAATAATGAATAATAAATATTTAGTTATTCCTATGAAAGCTTTTCCTGATTCAGGACAATATGAATATTTTTATTTTGTCAATGATAAAGGTGAAATCATAGCATCTATTAATACATCCTATGGTACTTCAGTTACTTTAAACAATGACCAAGAATTAGATGGATTTCAACATGATGAATACGGTTATACATATTATAAAATAGAAGGAAATTCATTTATATGGATTCAAGAAAATTTTGGTGGACTTAATGACAATGTATTAGCTACTAAATATAGATTAACTATAAATAATGATTTTGCTTCAACAATATTAGTAAATGATACTTATGATTCATCAGAAGTGTCATTAGCTGGAAAAGTATAATAAATTAAATTTTACTTATTATAAAATTTAATTTATAAAGAATGTCTGTTTGCTATTTTTACATTTTTTTGGTATAATTATATGTACAACTCTTCATAGTACACAATCAAACGGAGGTGTTTCAGCATATGAAACTTTTGTCTCAACGGCGTGTAACAATTCCCAAGGAGTTAGCCAAAGCTATGGAGGACCTTCCCGAGAATCGGGATCTTATGGTATTCTTTGACGGTGGAAAGCGGAGCATCACTTTTTCTTCGAAAAGCAAATATGATGACTCTGCCGTGTTCATCGGCGAAGTCCATGTGGACGACAAAAAAAATCGTTTTATTCTTTCGAAGAATCTTTATAACACTATCCCCATGCTTCTTGGGACCGAGAACTACGAAAAATTGTATCTATGCATAAATCACAGAAAGGAGTTGTGTATCAAGAAGGCACCATAATTGGTGCCCTCTTTTATTTATATTTTTACCAAAATAATTGTTCCTTTTGGTTTATTGTGTATTGCTTTTATAGTTCCTTTGTGACTCAATACTATAGTACTAGCTATAGACAAACCTAATCCTGTACCTCCTGTTGCTCTTGAACGTGCTTTATCTTCCCTATAAAATCTATTAAATACTTCCTTTAGTCCTTCATCACTAATACCTATTCCTGTATCTTGTACTTCTATATTACATTTTCCTTCTTTCTGATATGTTTTAATTGTAATAGTGTCACCTTTTGCTGTGTATTTTATAGCATTATCTAATAATATTACCATTAACTCCGTAATTTTGTTTCTATCTATATTAATTGCTTTTTCATTTCTTTTTGTTCATTCATTGTAACTCCTTTTAATCTGAAAGCATGTAGCCTACTCCTCTTATGGTCTTTATATATTTATCATAACCATATTTTTTTAATGTTTTTCTTAATCCGCTTGCATATACTTCAACTACGTTTGCAGTTGTGTCAAAATTAAATCCCCAAATTCTATCAAATATTTGCTCTTTTGTTATTATTGTATTTTTGGAGTTTATTAAAAACTCTAATATATCAAACTGTTTTCCCTGTAAATTAATTTCTTCATCTTTTATATAAGTTTTTCTACTATTTAAGTCAAGCTTCATGTCTTTAAATTCTAGTATATTTATAGTATAATTGCCATTTGTTCTTCTAATTATAGCGCTAACCTTGCAATTAATTCTTCCCTTTCAAATGGTTTTACTAAATAGTCATCTGCCCCATAATTAAATCCCTTTATTTTATCTTGCACACCATCTTTAGCTGTAAGTATTAAAATAGGAGTATATATTTTATTATCACGTAATTTTTTTAATACTTCATATCCTGACATTTCAGGTAGCATCAAATCTAGTATTATTATATCATATATAGCCTCTTTTGCCATTATATAACCGTTATAACCATCATAGGCCTGATTAATATCATATAACTTAATTATGCATTGTTTTATTGTATCTGATAATATCCTATCATCTTCTATTATTAATACCTTCATTATTCCTCCTACTTCTATAAATATTATACCATAATAAAGATAGTCCTTGTACTATCTTTATATAAGCTTATTAGATTATTCTTATAATAAGTTTTTATATTTTCCTTACTAAAATTATTGGTGTAAGTTGATTAGATTGCCCTGCAGGATTATCTTTTATAATACTTGCTAAAGTTTTATCATCATAATCTAATGAAAATGATTTTCCTAATATTTCTACATTAAAATCATTAACATCAACTATCATTGCTTTTATTCCTAATTTTTGATATATTTCATCACAAACTTTAGAAGAATTTTCTGGTATACGAATTCCATATTCTGCATACTCTGGAAATACCTTTCCATAAAAGCTATCTAATCCGCTTATTTCTTGACCAACTATCTTATAGAAAATACCTTTCTTTTTAAATATTTTTCCAATTCCTGCTACTATAGTTGCATATATAACTTTTAATTTACCACATAAATTAATTGCAACCTGCATTTTATAAGGACTATCCACACCTATACCAGCATCACTTTTCATTGCAAATTTAGATAAAAATTTAGCTAGTTTGCTTACTTTCATATCTTTTTTATATATAATCCTTTTTTGACATAAAGATATTATTTTTTCACTAATTGATATAAAATCATTTTCCTTATATGTTGGCTTAACATATTTTTCTATAATATCAATGTAATTTTCCCCAATTTGCACAAAATGAGTTTTTACAGCATATCTGTTAAACTTTTCTCCTTCCACTTCAATTTCTAATTTTTTATTTTCATTTGTTTCTAATTCCATAAAGTTTGTATCCTTTCCTTAAAATTTATAAGCATTATAGTAACAGTTTCTTAAATTAACCTTAAATTTTAAAAATTAGCAAAAAAATAACTGTATTTTTCATACAGTTATTTAATCTTCTATCTTTCTTCATATTCTTGTTCTTTTTCAAGAATATTTAATAACTTTGCTAAATTTGCTTTCATTTCTTCTGGAATTTTTCCTCCATCTAAATAGCATTCCATCCAGTTTTCTCCTAAGTCTGATAATATTGTACTTACATCTATTTGAAATTTTTCTAGTATACTTCTCTCTATAAATATTAAATAACTACCTATATCAAACAAATTATTAGATGAAACTCTATCCTCATTTAAACTACTGCTTAGCCTTTTTAAAATATCTATACTGACTTTACTAAAGCAATCATATTTGCTAGTAGCCAATGCCATTGCTATATAAGCTTTAGAAAGAGTTGTATTATTAGATGTTTCTTCATTTGCTGGATCTAGAGGTAATAATCTTTCTCTTTGCTCTTCTATAAAATTCCCTAAAAATTTCTCTATATATTTTTTATAAAATTCTCCATTTTTTCCATTTTCTTTTAGCATTCCTAACCCTCTAAAACAATCTATATCATCTTTTGAAATTTCCTCTTTATTTCCTCTATTAATAATCACACTATAAAAATCATCTTCTACATCATAGCTAGTTAAATAATTTGACATTACTGTCGCTTCTATAGAACTTGGAATATCACTTTTAAATGTACTAGTAAATGCTCCGTGTTGATACATTTGCATAGGTAGTTCTCTTTCCATATATGATTTAGCTAATATTACAGGTAATTTTTTTGCAATTTTCTTAATATTGGGTGAGAAATCTTCATCTTCCAATGCATATTCTTCCATGCAATATACATAAAGTAAGTCTAACCCAGCTTTTATATCTTCATTTGAAGTATTATTATATATTCTTTCAAAATTTTTTTCAAATTGATCTACAGACATATTTTCTATTAGCCTTCCTAGTGCAAAAAAATTCCCATGTTCTCTAATTTCACTATCATTTCTTAATACCATATGATATAAAGAGCTTTCACTTTCATATACATATTTTAAATCTTCTGGAAGTAAAAACATAATATTTAAAAGCATTAACTTTCTTCCTGCTAAAGTAACTCTATCTAATGTATTTTCTTCTTCTCCTAGTTCTTTTTGTAACAAATTAATTAAATTGGCAGATTTTCTATATATTTTACTAGAATCTCCTTCTAAAATTTCATATAGTAGCTCAATTGCTTGTTTAATATAATCTGTATTTTTCATGTAGAAAATATATGGTATAAGATACATACAATCAATATCTCTGTTATTTTCATCTTTACTTTTTGATGAAAGTAAATTTTTAAGCCATTCTTGCTTTTCCTTATCAAACAATTGCATAATACTATTAAATGTTTTAGAATTACTGTATGTATATTTAAGAACTTTTAAATAATTATCTTTATTAATTCCTTTCTGTGAAAGTTTTTGTTCGTAAGTATATACTTTCTCTTCTGCTTTTTCAGATATATTTCTTAATATATATGCAGCTACATATTCTTTATAAAAATCTTGAGATAAGCTAAACATCTCATCATCAATTTCTTTGTCACTTAGTTTTCTATTTACATGCACTTCATTCAATTGTATTGCTTCCTCACAAATATCTTTTACAGTTATTTTTAATCCATCAATATTTGCCCCATCAATATAAGCATCTAACCAATATCCTGTAGCTTCTTTTAGCATATTTATAATATTAGGAGATATTCCTTCTATTCTTTCTATATAAAACATTAAACTACACATTTCAAATAATTCTTCTTCGCTTATTTCTTCTTTTTCTTCAATAACGGAGAGAATATTTTGTATATGTTCATTAAAATTTTCTGAAGATATAGATAATGACTTTAAAACTAATGCTGTAAATGTTGAATCTGTAATTTCTGAATTAGTTTGCTTTTCTGTTTGATTTTTTATAAAGTTTTCAAATATATTATTTACAAGTTCATATGTTATATCTTTATTTTTTCCTTGAGCTAATTTCTGTATTAAATTAGCATATTCTGAAGCTATATTAGTATTTTTCATTAATTCTAATAATAAATTATATAATTCTCTATCCAAATTTGCTTCTTGAATATAAAAATTTACAAAATACATTCCATCCCAAATATTTGCTTTTTCTAAAAAAACATTACTAGATGCACCATACATCATACTTGTTTTATCTACATTATCCAAGCCTAATTTTAAAGCTAGGTATGGCAAAGCTTCACTTATTAAATCCGAGCTTGGCTGGTAATTAGAATCGTCTAGCATATATTCTTCTATTTTAGAGAGATATAATAAATTCATACCAATTTTTGTATATGGGTTTGTTATTTTATTTGCCATTTCTCTATAAAAGCTTTCAAAATCATTTGGTGAAATATCTTCTGAAGCAAATTTAAATCCTAGATACAAAGCATGTTGATTAGTATCTACTTTTTCGTTAGCATCTAAGTGGAATATATCTGTTGGTTCTAAATTAATAATATTTTCACTTATTACATATAATAACTCTCTTTGTTTTATTTGCAAAATTTCTGGGGCATTTTCCATATCTTCCTGTAATTCTTCTTGTAAGAAGTCAAAAAATATTCTAGTATTTCTATATTGTTCAATCTCTGGACCATCTATAATATTTTTTAACAATATTATAGATTTTTCCTTTTTTTCTTTGTCTTTTATAAAGTCCAAATAATCTGCTATTTGCTCAGAATCCAGCCCCAAATGTTCATTAGTATTTTCATCTGCAAAATTTTCTAACCAACGATCTAAACCTTCGTCTATTTCAACACTTTCATCACGAACTGAATATATAATTTGATCTATTTGTGCATCATCAAAGCTTTCGCTAATTTCTAATTCTAAAGTATAAATTTCTCCTTCTATAGTCTTGGATAAATTATTTATATATTCTAGTGCTTCTAGCTCTTCTGTTACTCCTTTAACAGTATTCTTTACTCTTTCGTAAGTTTGTTCATGAGTTAAATATTTCAATATAGTTCCCCTACTTACTAAATTTTTTCATATACAAATTATATATTCATTATGTAAAATAGTCAATTAAATATTAAAAATAGCAGAGTTTTTTCTCTGCTATTTTTTAAATAATAGTATTCATTTCATTTTTCATTTCACTTAATACATCAGCACTATATTTAAATTTATTTTTCTCTTCCTCAGATAATCTTAAATTTAGAATTTCCTGTACTCCACTAGAGTTTACTATTGCAGGTACACCTATATAAATATCTTTTTGTCCATACTCTCCATTTAAATAAGTAGAAACTGTAAGTATTTCATGTTCATCATTTAATATAGCTTTTATTATTTTAGTAAGTCCCATTCCTATTCCATAGTAAGTAGCTTTTTTCTTATTTATTATTTCATAAGCTTCTTGTTGTACTTGTTTATATATGTTTTCTAATACATCTTCTGGTTCTTTTCTTTCTTCTATAATATCTTTTAAAGGTTTACATCCTATATAACTTTTAGACCATGGTACAAATGATGAATCTCCATGTTCTCCCATTATATATGCATGTACATTTTTACTAGATACATTTAAATGTTGTGCAACTAAAAATCTAAGTCTAGCTGTATCTAAAACCGTACCCGATCCAATTACTTTACTTGTAGGAAATCCAGACACTTTGCCTACAACATATGTCATTAAATCTACTGGATTACTTGCAATAAGAAATATACCTTTGAATCCAGAATTAACAACATTTTCTGTTACTTCTTTTATTATTTTAGCATTTGTTTTAGCTAAGTCTAGTCTTGTTTCTCCTGGTTTTTGAGCAACTCCTGCTGTAATTACTACAATATTTGCGTCTTTACATTCATTATAATCTCCTGCTCTTATTACCATTCTGGCAGAAGCACATGGAACTCCATCAGATAAATCCATGGCCTCGCCTATTGCTTTTTCTTTTGCCACATCTATTAAAACAAGCTCGTTTACTCCTCCTTGATTTAAAAGTGCATATGCCATACTCATTCCAACAAAGCCTGTCCCTACTAAAACAACTTTTCTTTTTTCTACCATTAAATTCCTCCTGTAATAAAATTTATATACATATTATTTCTATAAATGTTTTTTTAATTCGTTATAAATTTCAGTATGTATATCTTCTATAGTTCTAATTTCTCCATTTTTTACACATTCAATTGTATACCAATTATATTTTTCTGCAACATAACATGCTGCATTATAACTATCAATAATATGTTGTTTGTCTCTTTCATGAATATCTTTTTTAGCATCATGTGTGAATTTATTTTCTCTATTTTTCATTAATTCTAAAGATTTTTCTGGTGGCATCTTTAAGAAAAATACTTCATTTGGTACTGGAAGTCCATATAATTTAAATTCAAAATCCCATAACCAGTTTAAGAATTTTTCTCTTTCTTCTTTGCTTTCTATTTTTCCTGTTTGATGAACCATATTAGCAGTAGTATATCTATCAGCTAATATAATTCCTCCATTTTCATAATAATTCTTATATTGTGTAGTATATGTTGCATAACGATCTGCAGCATAAAATGTTGAAGCAATATATGGGCTTATTTCTTTTGCATGTTCTCCAAATTCTCCAGATAAATACATTTTTACAAGCCCTGATGATGGACTATCATAATTTGGAAAACTAACTGTTTTATAATCAATTCCATCTTTATCAAAATGTGTTTTTAATTCTTCAAATTGTGTTTGTTTTCCGCTTCCGTCTGTTCCATCAATTACAAATAATTTTCCCATATTATTTTACTTCCTTTCGTACTTATTATCATTTGAAATTATGCTTTATATTTTAATTAATTAGTCCTGAAAATTGAAATTCTTTGCTATAACTAGCCTTTCATTTGAGCTTTAATATACTCTATTTCTTCTTCTGCATCTAATCTTGCAAACAATACTTCTGGTTTATTTGTTACAGTTATATTTTCTAGTAATTTATTATTTCTTACAGTATCCCATTTCTGTAATTCTTCTTTTATATTTAATTGATTAAATATGTTATTTGCAGTATGTTCCATGTATGGTTTAATTAGTATTGCAATTTTTCTTAAATTTTCTACTAAATGATACATTACAGATTTTAGCTCTTCTCTTTTATCTTCTTTTGCCAAAATCCATGGTGTTGTTTCATCTATATATTTATTTGTTCTTGATACTAATGTCCAAGTCTCTGAAATAATATCACTTAAATGTACAGACTCAAATTTTTCTTCTACTTTAGAAATTATTTCAATTGCAAAATTTTCTAAATTTTTATCTAATTCAGAAATATTGTCTGGATATTTTTCTATTTTACCATCAAAGTATTTATTTATCATACCTATGGTTCTATTTAATAAGTTTCCTAAATCATTACATAAATCCGAATTAAATCTTTGTACAAATTCTTCTGGACTAAATTCTCCATCTTGTGCATATGGCATAGATTTTAATAAGAAATATTTTGTAGCATCTAATCCATAACGTTTTACTAACATATCTGGATATACAACATTTCCTTTAGATTTAGACATTTTTCCATCTTTCATCATTATAAAACTATGTGCGTAAATATGTTTTGGAAGCGGTAAGTCTAAAGCCATTAAGAATATTGGCCAATATATTCCATGAAATCTAATTATATCTTTACCTACTATTTGTAAATCTGCTGGCCAGTATTTCTTAAATAATGTATCATCATCAGACATATATCCAAGAGCTGTTAAATAATTTGTTAGTGCATCTAACCATACATATATAACATGCTTTGGATCTTTTTTTACTTTTATTCCCCAATCAAAACTTGTACGAGTTACACATAAATCTTCAAGTCCCGGTTTTAAAAAGTTATTAAATAACTCATTTTTTCTAGATTCAGGCATAATAAAGTCTGGATGTTCTTCATAATATTTTATTAATCTTGGAGCATACTTTTTCATATTAAAGAAATATGCTTCCTCTTTCATCTTTTTAACTTCTCTACCACAGTCTGGACATTTTCCATCTACTAATTGTGTTTCTGTAAAATATGTTTCACAAGGCATACAATACCAACCTTCATATTCAGATTTATATATGTCTCCTTGTTCCATTAATTTATCAAATATTTCAGCAACTACTTTTGAATGTCTTTCTTCTGTAGTTCTAATAAAGTCATTATAATCTATCTCCATTAGCTCCCACAATTTTTTTGCTTCATTAGCCATATCATCTACGTGTTGTTGTGGTGTTTTACCATTTTTTATTGCAACTTGCTCTACTTTTTGTCCATGCTCATCCACTCCAGTAAGAAGATATGCATCATATCCTCTTTCTTCTTTATATTTTTTCATTGTATTTGCAAGCACCTCTGTATATGCTGTCCCTATATGAAACTTCCCACTAGGATAATATATTGGTGTTGTTATATAAAATTTCTCTTTCATATATTGTCACTCCCTTATTTACTAAACTTTTTTCCAAAACCATTCTAAACTATTATCAATACTTTTTCTTTTTCCCATTTTTGCTTCTGTATCATCTACCCATAAATAGATAAAGAATGATAAAAGTACAAATACTAAGGTTACCCCTGTTGATCTTATAATAGTTAATTCTATTTCTTTTATATTTGGAGCATTAACATCTAACATCATAAATTGTATTACATAGCTTACTAATACAGCTATAAATGCAAATAGCATTATTGCTGAAATCCAGCTCTTTTTTGTTTTTTTACTTAAATAAGTAACTAAAATAAATAGTACTACTCCTATTAAAAGTGTAAATGGTTCCATAAAATTAATTATTGGCATATAAATCTCCCCTTATCCTTTGTTTTATTTTAATTTATTTTCTATAAATTTTGCTAACTCTTCTGCCTTTTTAGTAATATATTCTTTATTTTCTCCTTCTATCATAACCCTTACTAAAGGTTCTGTTCCAGATGGTCTTATTAACACTCTTCCATTATCTTTAAATTCTTCTTCAAGTATTTTTATTTTTTGTAAAATTTCTTCATCTTTATCATAATCATACTTTTTATCACTACTTACTTTTGCATTTATTAATACTTGAGGATATATATTTATTATGCTACATAATTTAGAAGCGGAAACATTTTTTTCTAGCATTACTTTAATTAACATTAGAGATGTTAATATTCCGTCCCCTGTTGGATTATAATCTAAGAATATTATATGCCCTGATTGCTCTCCTCCTAAATTATACCCATTTTTTAGCATTTCTTCTAATACATATCTGTCTCCTACTTTAGTTTGAATAAGATTTATATTGTTTTCTTTAGCATATTTTTTCAAGCCCAAATTACTCATTACTGTTGCAACAACTGTATTTCTCATTAATGTATCTTCTTTTTCCATATATTTAGACATTATTGCTAAAATTTTATCTCCATCAATAACATTTCCATTTTCATCTACAGCTAAACACCTATCTCCATCTCCATCATAAGCTATACCTAAATTACAATGATTTTCAACTACATATTTCTTGACTACATCTAAATGTGTAGAACCACAATTTTCATTAATATTTGTACCATTTGGAGTATTATTTAAAATGTAATGCTTTATACCAAGTGCAGTAAATACTTTTTCTGCTATTACAGACGTAGCTCCATTTGCTGTATCTATAGCTACAACAAAATTTGATTTATCAAGATTTTCAAAATCTTCTTCAAAATTTTTTCTAAAGAAATATAAGTATTCATCTAATAAATCTCTTCTAATTTCAGATACTCCTATTTTATCATTTACAGCTGTTAGTTCATTTAGTTTATTAGAATCCATTATTTCTTCTATTTCTTCTTCTATTTCATCTGGTATCTTCATTCCTTTATTACTAAAGTACTTTACTCCATTAAATTCATATGTATTATGAGAAGCTGAAATAACAACTCCTGCATCTGCCTTTAATTTTTTAGTTAAGTATGCAACACCTGGCGTTGGTATAACTCCTAACAATTTTACATTAGCTCCATAACTTAAAAATCCAGCTGTCATTGCACTTTCTATTAATGTACCAGAAATTCTAGTATCCATTCCTATTAAAATAGTTGGAGCATGATTAACATGTTTTGATAAAACATATGCTCCTGCTTTTGCAACCTTATATACTAATTCAGGTGTAAGCTCTGTATTAGCAATTCTTCTAATTCCATCTGTACCAAAATATTTTCTCATAAACAAACCTCCAAAAAATTTTTATATAATAATATATTCAATTTAATATGCTTTTGGTGTAAAAACTCTAACATAATAAGGCTGTATATAATTTAATATATCAGCTACCAATATTATATTGCCATCTTTATCTGTTACTTTTATATTAGGAAATGTGTGCAACATTTTTTCATATGAAAAATATTTATCTACTATTTTCTTTATATCCTCATTATTATATAGTGCTGTATACACTTCTCTATATTGGTCTACATTTTGAAGTTCTAAATCATAGTCATTAACTAATCTTGTGAAAAACATTTTTAATGCAAAACTTGTTATTAAAAAGTCTAATAATAGTAATATTGCCGCTACTATTGCAACTCTTTTTAATAATTTTGGATTTACTTTATCGATAATTCTATCTATTTTTGGATTTAGGTGTGACATTAAATAAATTGCTAATATTCCCCAAAAAATAGAAAAGCTTACACAAATTCTACCATTTATATTAAATGGCATATTTGAATAATCCCACCACTTTATTTGAAATAATTCCTCTCCTATTAAGCTTATTGAATATTCTATAATTGATCCTACAATAAAACCGCCAACAAATAGTGTATAGTTATTTTTATTAAATCTTCTTAGGGCTATTATCATAATAATAGCTCCTAACCCATATATTCCACAAAGTGGTCCATATAAAAAGCTTTTTCTGCTTTCTAAAACACCTTTTGTTACTAATCCAAATAAAGTTTCTATTATAAATCCTATTATACTATAAATAACAAAATATGCTACTATTCTCGGAGCCTCAATTCCAAAAATTGTGAATTTGTCTTTTTCTTTAATATTTTTTTCTGTTTTATCTAAATCTTCTGCTACTTCTATTTTACCACTCAGCTCTGGTGCTTTATTTTTTGTTTTCATATAATTCTCCATATTTTACTTTATTATTTTTTACATTTTATCTGGCATTTTTATTCCTAATAATCCTGCTCCAGTTTTTAAAACTATACCTGCTGCATAAGTCAAATATACTCTTGCATCTTGTATTTCTTTATCATCACATATAACTTTATTATTATTATAAAATGAGCTATATGCTTTAGCGACTTCTATTAAATATCTTGCTACAATATATGGTTCGTATTTATCTAGTGCTTGCATTATTTTATCATTAAATTGATATAAAAGTTTAATAACTTTTATTGAATCTTCATCTAATAGTTTCTCAAAATTGACATCTTTAATTTCTGGTATATATCCTGCTTTTTCTAACACACTTTTAGTTCTTACATATATATATTGCATATATGGACCTGTTTCACCATTAAAGTTAAGCATTATATCCCAATCAAAAATTTCATCCTTAATTCTGCTGTTATATAGATCATTAAAAATTACTGCTCCAATTCCAACTCTTTTAGCTATTTCATCTTTATCTTCTAATTCTGGATTTTTATTCTCTATTATTTCTTTTACCTTTGAAATTGCTTCTTTTAATAAATCTTCAATTTTTACTACATTTCCGTCTCTTGTAGACATTTTTCCGGTTTTAAGCATAACCATTCCATATGGTACATGTACTAATCCATTTATATATTTTTCATCTAAACCAAGAGATTTTGCTGTTTCAAATATTTGTTTAAAATGCAATATTTGCTCATATGATGTAACATAAATATCTTTATCAAAATCGTATGTTCTAGCCCTATATAATATAGCTGCTAAATCACGTGTCGCATAAGTTGTAGAACCATTTGATTTTTCTATTATACATGGTGGCATATCTTTATCAGATAAATCAACTACTTTCGCTCCTTCAGATTCTACTAGTTTATTATTTTTTTCTAATATATCTTTAACTTCTTGCATTTTATCTACATAAAAAGCTTCTCCATTCCAAGAGTCAAATTGTATATCTAATAAGTCATATATTCTTTGGAACTCTTTTAGACTTAAATCCCTAAATTTCTTCCATACTTTTACGCAATATTCGTCTCCATCTTCTAGCTTTTTAAAATTATTTCTACATTGCTCTAATACACTTTCGTCTTCCTTACATAAATCATTTATTCTAACATATATTTTGGTTAATTCTTCTATTGGGTTAGATTCTATATCATATTCATCTCCCCATCTTTTATATCCTTCTATTAATTTAGCAAATTGTGTCCCCCAATCTCCAATGTGATTTACACCTGTACAATTATAATTCAAAAACGAATACATTTTATATAAACTATTACCTAAAATTGTTGTACGTAAATGCCCTATGTGGAAAGGTTTAGCAATATTTGGAGATGAATAATCTATTACTATGTTTTTTCCTTTTCCTATATTACTACTACCATATTTTTCTTTTTCTAAATCCACTTGTTTTAATACATTTTCTACTATTGCTTTATTATTTACATAAAAGTTAATATATCCGCCAACAACTTCTATTTTCTCAAATTCATCACTTAAAATAATACCATCTTTAATATCATTTGCAATTAGTTGAGGTGATTTTTTCATTGTTTTTGCTAATCTAAAGCATGGAAATGCATAATCTCCCATTTTGCTATCAGATGGTATTTCTATATATTCATATATTTCATTTTTATCTATATTTGTAATACTTGATATTTGATTTGCAATCTTTTCTTTAAAATCTAACATAATTATGTTCTCTCCTTTTAGAATAAAAAAGTAATGTATAATTCTTTATTATTATACATTACTTAATTAATCTTTGCAATGTTTTTTACATTAGTATTTCTTTATAAAATATTCTTATTCAATTATATGCTTATTAAATATATAACGTATAAAATTACATTTTGTTACAAAATTTTATTATTCTCTTCCATAAAAAATAGTAGAAACTTTAAATTTCTACTATTTTGATATTTTTTAGTCTCCTAAATTTATTCCTATATGTCTTGCAGTTTTTACTAAGTCATCATCTAATTTTACTCTTCTTATATTACTTTCTGGTGTATTACCTGAAACAGCTCCTACTACTTTATTATTTCCTACTACTTCTTCTAAATCTACAGAATCTAATCTTCCATCTTTTATTATAGTTAATTTGTTAAATTCTCCATTTAGTGCAAGTTCCATTGCTTTTGAACCATATTTTGTAGATAAAACTCTATCAAATGCTGTAGGAGTTCCACCCCTTTGCATATAACCTAATACTGTGCATCTTGCTTCTAATCCTGTAAGTTTTTCAAGTTCTCTTGCAACTCTTTCTCCAGCTCCTCCAAGCTTAGTATTATCTACTCCTAATCCGTTGTTTCTTACATTAGCTACTGAAATATCTCCACCAATTGGCTTAGCTCCTTCTGCAACAACAACAACACTAAATCCTTTACCTCTGTTTTTTCTATTTATTACTTTTCTTGCAGCACTATTTATATCGTATGGAATTTCTGGTATTAAAGCAACATCTGCGCCACCTGCTATTGCAGACTCTAATGCTATCCATCCAGCATATCTTCCCATTACCTCTAGTACCATTATTCTATGATGTGTTTCACCTGTTGTATGTAATCTATCTAATGCATCTGCAGCTACAGATACTGCTGTATTATAACCAAATGTAATTTCTGTACATGCAACATCATTATCTATAGTTTTTGGTACACCTATAACTTTAATTCCCTTTAAAGACAAGTCTCTAGCTGATTTTTGTGTTGCATCTCCTCCTAATGTAAATAAACAATCTATTTCATCCTTTTTTATATTTTCAACACATATATCTGATAAATCTTTATAAACCTTTTTTCCATCTTCTTCTACTGGATATTGGAATACATTTGCATTTGTTGAAGAACCTATTATTGAACCACCTTTAGGTAAAATTCCAACTGCATTTCCATCTCCACTTGTAGATAATCTTATTAAATCATTTTTTAATAATCCTCTATACCCATCAATAAATCCATAACATTCTATATTATTATTTTCTGCTGTTTTTAATATTGCTCTTATAACTGCATTAAACCCTGAAACATCTCCACCATTTGCTAAAATAGCTACTTTTCTTAACATATATACCTCCTTTAAGTTTATTACGCAAATTTACATTATTATTATATCAATAAAAATAAAAATTACAACTATAAAGTTGTAATTTATTCTTGTTTATTTAATTTGCTATTTTTAGAATATCCCAATATTGGTTGAAATATAAAAGGCAATATTGCAAGTCCTATTATAAAAGGTACTCCTTTATTAAACATCTTTCCCAATTTTACATTTGATATAATGTAAGCTATTATCCATGCTACAAACAATATCAACGCTATAATAAGTAGAAATTCTTGCGTTCCTGCTATTATAGAGCTAATTCCAAATGAAGCGGCTACTATTGCTATAAAAGGTACTGCACCCCAAGCCCTTGGCATTCCAACTGCTTTAAAATAATAATATAGAGACATTATTCCTAAAATTAAAAATACTATGGATACTATTAACGATACTATTCCTGAAAGCCATACTTCCACAATAGCTAATATCGGATATATAAATGTAAATACTACAATTGCTTTTGGAAGCTCAAGTTTTATATATAGTTTACATATGCCTATTGATATTATAATTGCAATAGCTAGACTAATAACTGAATATAATATATTTTGCCTTGTTATTACTTTAATACTATTTTCATATTTTTCTATGGCTTTATCTATATATGTATAAGAACTATCTGTAATTGTATCATTTTCTTGCTTACTATCACTTGGCTGTATAATTCCAGTTACTTTTAATATTAAAATAAAAGCTGCAATTAGTATTATTCCTAAAAGTATTAATAATGCCAAGTTTGGCTTTTCATTTGTATCTTCCATAAAAACACCTCTCTATATATCATTTATTATTTCTATTTGTATAGTTTTATATTATCATAAAAAAAGAAATTGTCCAATATTTTATAATTAAATTACAATTAAATATTACTTAATTATATTTTATATTAAATAAAACTATTAGCATAAAATATTTACCTTTCAGAGTGTAATTTATACTAATAGTTTTATTATTTCTACTGCGAAATGTATAGTTTAAGATGGATCATAACTAAAATCTACTTTTTCGAACTCAGATTTATCTGGTTCTTCTAAATCTTCATCAGTAACAGTATTTACTTCGTAAAATATATCAAATACCGAGCTTTCTTTTCGATCTTCTGTTACTGTCGCAGAAACATTTAACACTCTTACTGTTAATCCTGTTTCTTTGTCTACATATGTAGTTACTCCTAAGTCATCTATTTTATAGCATTCTCTTCCATTACATTCAACAGTTGATATTCTAGCTGTTATAGACATCCATATAAATCTTAATATATCGTTCTGAGTATTTATATAATTTATTGCCTCCATATTCATCCATGGTTCTATATATTCTTCTGTTTCGCCATAAGCTTTAACATCTAAAAAATATACTCGTGACCCTGTTACTTTATTAGCATATGTTATATTTCCCGAAAACCCTTCTTCTATGTTATAATCTCCATTTTTTTGCAAATATTCATCGTCTTGCATATATATTTCTGTAATTCCTATTCCATCTGGTTCATATGAATACCACTCAATATGATAATTAGTCATGTCAGTATATTTGTTGGCTTTACTTTGCAAGCTTCCTATTATAATCATATTTCTTCCTATGTATATAATTACTACTGCTAAAATAGTTAACAATATAGTTTTTAATACTGTCATTTTATTTTTATATTTTTTCATGTATTTTACTTCTTTTTTTATTTTTGTCTTTTCATTATCTTCAAAACTGTGTAATAAGTCATTATACATCTTTTTGCACTTATCACATATATTAATATGCTCTTCAACAAATTTATTTGTCTCTTCATCTGTTACTTTTTCAATATAACTTGGCAATAAATCTTGAACGATTTTACAATAATCATATTCTTTACTCATCTTTCTCACTCTCCTTTAATTTTTCCTTTCCCCTATAGAAAATTATTTTTGCCCAATTTCCATTTTTTCCTAATATTTCTCCAATTTCTTTAAAAGTTACTCCATTCAATCGTAGGTAAATTACTTCTTTTGTTTTATCATCCAATTTAGCTATTTTTTTATATAATTCCATTTTTTGCTCTTTATTTATGTACTCTTCTAATATATCTGGACTTTCATACATTTCCTCAATGTCTATATCTAAATTTCGTTTTTCTTTTTTTAATTCTGTATACCATAAATTTTTAGCAATTTGACATAGCCATGTAGACATCTTACAAGTTCCTTTGTATTTCTTAATATTTTTCACAGCTCTATAAAAAGTTTCCTGTGCTAATTCTTCTGCTATATTTTCGTTATGTGATAAGGAACATAAATATTTATATATTATGGAGAAATATTCTTTATAAATTTCTTCCATTTTCTTTACATTCCCCCTTTCTTGTATATAAGACTTTTTAAATTTGAAATAGTTACATTTTTATATAAAATTTTATAAAAAATTACATTTTCAGTCAACACAAAAAACATACACCTAATTGGTGTATATTTTATTTATTACTTATATTAATATTTTCTACACTTACTTCAAGTTCTCTTGTAATAATATTTTGTATTTGGGCAACATCTTTTTCTTCTAATTTATCTGCTTTTATAATAACACTTACATTTTCGTTGTTTACAAATATTATTAAATCCTCAAATCCTTTTACTTTTATTAAATTTTCTGCTATCATGATTGCATTTTTTTGATTATTTATTTTGGTAATTTCCTGTTGTACAATTGATTTTTGGTTTTCAGATATATTATCATTATTAATCATATTTTCATATGTTTCTAATGTTTGCGAACACATAGTATCTCTTTCTAATCTTGATTTAGTAAAATAATCTTCATTTTCTGTACTGTCTTCACTTTTAGTACTATTTTCTTCTACTGTAGAACCAGTTTCTATCGTATTTTGTTTTATATTCTCTTTTTCTATTCCTTCATTAGTAACTGTATTTTCATTTTCTGTATTTGTTATTGTGTTTTCTGTAACAGCATTCGCATTAACTAATTTAGCATCCCCAAGTGCCGCCATTTCTTCTGTATCTGCCACAACACTTGTTGCTATTAAATTTGAAATATCTTGACTTGTTTTGCTTAAACTTAAATAACCAGCCACGACAAGCATCAACGCACCAACAAATAAAATAATTTGGTTTTTCTTTATAACTTTCATAAACATACTTTACCTCCTTTTTACTCTTTCATTTCGAATACTTGTATTTTATGTACGGATAGCCCTGTTACGGCCTCTACCGCTTGAATAATATTAGTCTTAACGTCTGCATTACTTGCCCCTTGTGCAGTAATTATAGCTCCTTCTATTTTTGGACTAACAATACTTTGAGTAATTGGTTCTTTTTCTCCGCTACTTTCTTTATAAACTACATCCTTTTTGCTATCTGATTCAGTTATTTTTCTTGTACCACCTTCTTGATCTGTTTCTTCTGTATCTCTTACTGTTGTTTCTTCGTTATATAAAGGTACTGTTTGGCTAGTCTGGGAATAAGTTATCATAACATTTACATTTCCCACTCCGTCAATTTTAGATAATATTTCTTCTAGTTGGCTGTCAATATTATATTCGTTATTTGAAGTTTCCATAGTTACTTCATTTGTAGTAGCAAGTTTTTTATTTGAATCTGTTACCTGTTCTTCTTTATTATTATCTCCATTCCAAATTACATTAATAATAATTACTGTAATAATTAGTATTAATATAAATACTACTATGTTTTCTATTTTCTTTTTGCTGTTTACATCATCTTCTTTATCCTTTTTCGAAATAAGAGACTTAATCTTTTCCTTAAACATCTAAAACCTCCTTAGTTTATAATAATGTTTTCTTTTTTTATATCATAAGTTTCTTGTAAATATTCTTTCACTTCATTTTTTTCATACATAGTAAGGTTTCTTTTATTATCTTTATTTTCACTATTTTGTGTATTTTGTGAGATTTGAATGTTTATTTCATTTACTTCTGCAATGGTATTTACAACATTATTATTTTTTTCTGTATTTTGCTGTACATTAATATCTTTTTCTAATGTTAAATTTACTTTACTTATTTCATATGTTTCTTCATTTTCTATTTCTATCTCACATGAAACTACATAATAGTTCTTGTTCTTCAGTTTTGATTCAATATCTGTTTTTAAATTTGCAATATAAATATTTTTTATATTATCAGAATTATTTTCATTTAATTCATTATATATAGATTTACTATCTGCCTCTTCATAAAACTTATCTAAATTTAGTTCTTCGCTAATATTAAAGTTATTTCCAGTAACTTTAGTAATAATTGGAGAAACAATAGTAAAAAGTATGTAAATTCCAATTACTACTTTTATGTATTTCTTACAATTTCCATTCGGTAAAATCATTTCAATAATTGTAGCAATAATAACTGCAACAATTATTCCTTGTGCCCATGTGCTAATCCATTCTACCATCTTATATTCCTTTCATCATCTGTACATTAAACCACTATTTGAAATTTTAACAACCAGAGTAACTCCAATTACAAGCATTACACTTATACTACATAATATTGCAAATAATATCTTAAATGTGTCTCCTATTTGTTCTAATAATTTTATAATTTTTTCATCTGCAATAGGTTGGCATACAGCTGCGCACAGGTAATACAGTCCCATTAATATTGCTAATTTTATAATTGGAGTAATACAAATTCCTATAATCACTATATCCCCTATAATGCCAACCGCATTCTTTAATATAGCCCCACATCCAATTACGGTTTCTACTGCATCCCCTAAAATCTTGCCAACAACAGGTATAAAATTGGATACAGCAGCTTTAGTTGTTTTTGCTGTAATTCCATCCACAGTACTACTTAAGCTTCCTTCTACAGATGCTACTCCCACAAATATAGTAAGTATAATTCCTAATAGCCATACAATTGATGAATTAAAAAATTTTGAAAGCTTATCTAATTGAACTCTTTCAGATATTTTTGATATTATTGCTAATGCAGTTGATACTAAAATTATTGGTATAACTATCATATTTATAATATTTCCTATAAAAGTTATTAAAAATAATAATATTGGTTCTAATATTCCTACAGAAGTAAAACTTCCAGTAGTTAACATTAATGTAATTAAAATAGGAATTAAACTATTCATAAATCCAACTAATTGTTCTATTGAAGTTTTTACCATATTAATAATTTCTGCAAAATTTGTCATTATAAGTGTAACAATTAAAATATATTGAACATAATATACTATTTTTGAAACATTTTCGTTTTGAAGTCCATCACTAATGCTTCTTAATATACTATGTATTACAATAACTACAATTACACTTCCTAATACACTTACACAGCTTAGAATTTCTTTGCCAACTATTGATAATATGTTATTTAGCAATTGCTTATTATCTATATTTCCTGTTATTGCAGAATTAAATATATCCTCAATATTAATATCTCCATATATATCTTCTGTATATTTCTTTGATTCTTCTAGAAATCCACCTATGTTTAAGGAATCTTTTTGTGACTCTAATATTTCATCTGTAGTATTTTCTTCTGCTAATGAAATATTTCCAAATGATATAAAAATAACAATTAGTATTATTAATTTGAAAATAAATTTTAATTTTTTCATTTGTATCCTCCACAATTTTAATAGAATGTTTTATGGAAGAATTTTTAATATTGTTTCTAATAGACTAGAAATAATAGGTATTGATAATGCAATTATTATAACTTTTCCTCCTATATCCACTTTACTTGCTATTGCTGTTTCTCCTGAATCTTTACATATACTAGATGCAAATTCTGTTAATATTGCAATTCCCGTTATTTTTATTAGCAATGTTAAAAATTCATTATTTATTGATGTTCTATTTGCCAAACTAGTTAATAAATTTATAATCGCTGTAAGCTTGTTTGCTATAAGAAGTAATATAATAACCCCAGCTGCTATTGATACATAAATTGTAAATTCTGGTCTATACTGTTTTATTATAATTATTATAATTAAGGCAATTAATCCTACTCCTATAATTTTTATAACATCCATATTATTCCTTTCTATGATATTTATAATCATAAGCCGAACATAGTTCTAACAGTTGTAAATAAGGTACTTATTTCTTTTATTACTAAGGTAAGAACTATTATAAGTCCTGCAAGTGTTGTCATCATGGCTTGGTCTTCTCTTCCTGCTCTTACTAATACTTGATATAAAACAGCTACTAAAATACCTATTGCAGCAATTTTAAAAAGTAAGCTTATATCCATAAAATTCCCCTTTCAAATTATTTAAAATTATATAAGTATAATAACTATTGCAATTCCAACTACTATTCCCAAAGTTTTATACATTTTATAATTCTTATTCTTTTCGTATTCTGCTTCTTTTATTTGAGTTTCTAGAAATTCGTTTACTAGTTCTATTTCACTTATTTGCCCATTTATATCTGTTTTTCCAAGCATTCTCCCTAAACCTTTTATAATTTCTATATCTTCTTGCTTAAGTGCTGTAAACGTAACATTAAGTGCTTCTTCCCATGCTTCTCCTGCATTTTTATTTATCATTTTATTTGATGCATTTTCAAAAACTTTGCCTATATTTCCCTTTATTGTTTTTGATATATCCTTAAATACTGTAGGTATATCTTCATATGTAAATTTTATTTTGTTTTCAAACATGTTAAGTGCATTTTTCATTTCTTTCAATTCCAATACTCTATTAGAATATCTTTTTGCATATATAACTCCTAAAGCTGTACATCCTCCTATTATTAATGCAAATATAAAAATTTTTAAAACCCAGATCATTTTTTCTCCTTTGTTTATGCAATTATTTTATTTTGCTTTTCGTACCCTATATAAGCTTGTCTGTCTTTGTCCAAAAATATAATACGCTCAAATATATTAGTTTTATACAATGTATTTAATATTGGATTAGAAATAATATCCTCTATGCTTTCCCCATGTGCTGTAAATATTCCTTTTACTCCGTGAACATACAGCATAATTTATTGCCTCTACATCTTCTTTTGTTCCAATTTCATCTGCTACAATTACTTTTGGGCTCATTGACCTTATAAGCATTTTCATTCCTATATGTTTAGGTACATTAGATATTATATCTGTTCTTATTCCTACATCATTTTGTGGACATCCTTTATACATTGCCGCTATTTCATCTCTTTCGTCAACTACACCTACTGTTATTCCTTTAAAGCTCATCTCATTAATTCCATTACTAATATTCCTTACTAAATCCCTTAAAATAGTAGTTTTCCCTCTACCTGGAGGAGAAACAATAATTGTGTTAAAAATAGTTTTATCTTTTTCATTAATTATGTATTTCCATATTTTCCTGCTACAACCTAAAATTTGTTTAGCTATTCTAAAGTTTAAGCTATATATGTACGAAATATTAATAACCTTGCCATTTTCTATAACTACATTTCCTGTTATACCCACTCTATGTCCACCTTTTAATGTTATATATCCATTACATATTTGTGTTTGATATGAATATATTGAGTTATCACATATTTTTTGCAGTATTTCTAATACATCCTGCTGAGATACTATATATTCTATTTTTACTTCCTCTTGTCCAGTTTTCAAAAAAATTTGTCTATTAGTTCGTATTCTTATTTCTTCTAAATCGTTAATATTTGCTTTTCTAATTATTAGTTCTTTTATTCTATTTGGAAAATAATTAAAAATATCATCTAACATATAATTTTCTCCATAAAAAAAATACAACATATATATATTAATATATATGCTGTATTTTTTTATTTAGAACTATTATTAAATATTTTAATTATTTATTTTTTATATCCATTACACTTTAATTTGTGCTGTTAAGAAAGTTTTCTGCATTTGTTATAAGGTTACTTACTCCTCCTGCTGTGTTAGTAGTATCTGTAAGAGTGTTTGTTATAGTACTATTACTATTTACTAATGAGTTTGTAAGACCACTTCCTTGTTCTACTATACCACATGAAGTTACATATCCTGTAGTTGGATCATATGCAAATGTAACTACATATGTGCTTCCTGTATTTATATTATTTACTATATCATCATATGTTGCAGGTGCTGTAAGTGCGTTTACTGTATCATTTCCATCTTGGTCATATTCATCATTTGTTATCTGTATTTGTGAATTATAATCACTTATGTTTGAATTATTATGTGCTCTTATAGTTGATATTAAAGTATTTACTTGTATACCACTTATTGTTCCTTCATACTGAGTAAATTGAGAGTTATATGCTAGTATTTCTTGTGCTGATAAATCTGTATTATCCATTACACCTTGTTGCGAACTATACATATACATTCCTAAACCAGGTCCAACTACCCACATTGCCATTGGATTTACCATTTCTGTTGGGTAACCAATTTGTTGCATTTGCTCTATATTTTTCTGCATTACTAATTGTACAACTTGAGTCATAAAGTTTTGTATTTCTGTAGATGAATAGTTATCATCATTTAGTATTATTGTATTTGTATCAAAGTCATCTATATTTACACTGTTAGAAAAGTTTACATTATTATTTAATGTATATTCCACATTTGCCATTTGTGGTATATTTGCACTTATTTTATAAGTTTCTGATACATTATCTGTATTTATTCCTGAATATGACATATCAAAACTAAATACTATTTCTCCTATTTCTTCTATATTTGCGTTCATTGCAATTGTATACGAAAGATTGCTATCTTGTACATTTTTTGTAATACTTACTTTCATATCAGTAGTAGATATAACAAGGCTATTTACTTCTCCACTATTTTGAGTAACTGTAATTACAAAATTATCATTAGCTGTTGTTGTTTCAACATTCATTTCATCCACTAAATCTAATATATCTTGTGAAGTAATAGTTTGTGCACTATTTGAACTTACTTCCTGGAATATATTGTTTATTTTATCTATCATCATTGTATCTTCGCTTAATATTTGTAATTCTTTTACTAATAAATCTTTCACTTCATTAACAGACAAAGTTAAAGTATAACTTACTGACCCATCGTTGTTTTCAGTTTTTGTAAATTTGTCATCAGATAACTCCATTAATACATTCGCAACATAGTTGTCATATATATGTTGTTTTTCTTCATCTGTAAAGTTTAAAGATTCTATTTCTTGTATTTCAATTTTATTAGGTACATTGGTTATATTGGTAGCACCTAACTTTTGTAACAAAGCTGGAAGATTATTGTTTTCTATTGCAATATAATCAGATGAAACAAAATCAGCTTGAAGTCCATAAACGTCTCCTACTTGTTTATAATTAAGAGGTAAACTTACCCCATCTTGATAATTTATTTGAATGTTTTGCTCTACTTTCTTATTTTGATTATCAACTTTACCAGAATAAGAAATATTAGTATTATTTCCATAATCAACAAGGCTTTCTATTAGCATAAGTTGTGCCGCCATTGAAGATTGGTCTGTTGATGAACTTTGCATAGAATTTGCTGTTGCTAAAATTTCTGTATTTACTGAAAATGTTCCATTTACCTCATATGCATTATTCATTTTCCTATTTTCATAATCATTTAAAGATATTGGAAAAAATCCTGTTTCTTTTTCTGTCATACTTGCTACATATTTAGCAAATAATTCTTTGTCTGATTTAAATAAATCAGTTCCTAAGAATAAAAATGCTACTATTCCCCCAATGATTAGTATCCAAACAATTAATACTATTATTACAATTAATAAAGTTTTCTTTTTCTTCATATGTTTTCTCCCCTCTATATTATATATTTAAAATAATTATATACTAAATTTAATTTTTTACTCTTCCCAGTTGTGATATACGTTCATTACATCATCTAAATCTTCCAAGTTATCTATTAATCTTTGCATTTTTTCTCCATTTTTTGCATCTAATTGAATATATGTAGATGGAACCATTTGTACTTCTGCCTCTAAAAATTCTAGCCCTTTTGCTTCTAACGCTTCTCTTACTCTTGAAAAATCTTCTGGTAATGTTGTTATTTCATAAACTTCATCACTTACCTGAAAGTCTTCTGCTCCACTATCTATTGCAAGCATCATTAAATCATCTTCTGATAAATCTGTTGATAGTTTATCTATTACAATAACACCTTTTTTGCTAAACAAATACGATACGCAACCTGATGTACCTAAATTTCCTCCTGATCTATCAAAAGCATGTCTTACATCTGCTGCTGTTCTATTTTTATTATCTGTACTTGCTTCTACAATTACTGCAACTCCGCCTACTCCATATCCTTCGTATGTAATTTCTTCATAGTTTTCATTGTTTCCTGCTCCAGATGCTTTTTTTATTGCATTATTTATTGTGTCATTTGGCATGTTATTTGCCTTACATTTTGCAATTACGTCTTTTAGTTTAGAGTTTCCAGCCGGATCAGGACCACCTTGCTTTACTGCTAATAATAGTTCTCTTCCTAGCTTTGTAAAAATTTTTCCTCTTGCTGCATCTGCCTTACCTTTTTTTGCTTGAATATTATGCCATTTAGAATGTCCTGACATGACTAATTCCTCCTTCTTGATTTTTAGTATTTAAGCCTATTTCGGCTGTTTCATTATAAAACTATTTAATTAAATTTCTTTATTGTTCTTTGCCAATTTATATAGTGTTTCGAGGTTCTTTACCCAACGAATTGTGCCAAAAATTTCAGTTTGTTCTTTATGTAAATAGATTATTTTGTTGCTAAATTTATCCAATTTTAAACAACATTACAAATATTTTATCATACTTTTTTTATTTTGTGTAGTATTTTACAAATATTTTTTGTGTTCTACTCATGTCAGTATTATACACATCTTCTTTTGGAACATATTTTTGTATTCACATCAAAATGTAATTTGTTTCCTTATATCAGTTTTATTTTTATATGTAAAACACCATATTGTTTATACTTTAATTTTTCTAATTTTATTTCTACCTTTTATATTATGGCACATAAAATTCTAATGATTCTTTAAGGCTAGTTGATTTTACAATGTCATTTTCATCAAAATAAACAAATAATGCATAATAATAAGTTTTTACCCATAAATCATAATGATTTACAAATGTAACATCTCTAAATAAAGTTCCTGCATTATATAAATACATATTCTCTGCTTCTTTTATTTTTCCTGGTTCTCCTAATTTGTTTTCAACTTCGTCTTTTGACAAACCAACAATACTTTTGCTATCATTTATTTGTTTCATTTTAGAATAATATTCACTTGGTTTATCATTAAATTTTATCAATGTTATAAATAATAGAAAAGTAATAAGTAAAATAATTATAACTATTAAAATTCTCGAAAATACATCTATTGATTTCCTCGTTAATACAAATATTATACTTGAAAAAACTAAAATAAACGGTCCCACATATATCATAAACAGAATTAACGGTATCACTAATAGCAACATAAAATTCACATATATTGTTTCAAACATTATTATTTTCCCTTCTAACTCAATTATAAATGATAAATTACTATTTATTTAATTAAAACCATTATAACATTTTTATGTTTTTAGAGTACATAACTAGAAAAATAATAAGTCAAAAATATTCTGTAAACTTTATAAATTGACTTATTATTTCTTATATAAAAACTTATGTTTTGTAATTTTGAATTAAAAAGCTCTATGAAATTTTATAAAGCTGTATTAAACTAGTATCTCATTAATATCATTATTATATTTTTTAAAACATTATGGATAATTTATTTACATTTAATATCCTGAAACTTCTTCTGGCATGTTTTCATATAAAGGTATTATAAAATTCAACTTTGAGTCTAATGTATTTGATGCCTCATATATTGCCTTCATATTACTTGCTTCTGATCTAGATGCCAATAAATTTTGCATATATTGATGTGAATATAATTCTCCATCTTGATTTACAACATCAAATTTTTGTAAATATAATGTGTTTTGTCCAACATCTATATAACCTGTTTTTACAAAATCAACTCCTCCAGTTAATGCCTTTTCCATTGAGTCCCATCCTTGTTCATATGCATACATAGCTGCATTTTGTAAAATTTCTTCTCTCGAGTTTCCTGTTGCATTTATATTAAATGGATTATATACTGTTATACCATTATATTCATAGCCTCTAGATAAAACTGTACCACTTCTTCCTTGCTCTTGTATTAGTCTAGATGTAATAAAATATGGATCTAAATTTGCGTTCTTTCCCGCTTGTATTAATGCTTCTGCAATGCTATCTCCCTCTAAAAATGAATCTTCTGTAAGTGATTTTATTCCTTCTACAGTTTGAGCTCCTTCTGTATACTTTAATTCTGCGAATTGAAATATATTGTCCTCATTTAAAATATTTCTTGGATCCATTATATAGCTTATAGCTTTATTTGAAGTACAAAGCCATGTTCCATTATCAAATCTTTTGTCTTTATCTATTTCACATCTCCAATCCTCTGGATATTCAGAAGAATCTGGAATTAAATTTAAAGGATTAGTTCTTGAGTCAGAATGTCCTTCATTTGCAATTACTTCATTCCAGTCAAGTCTTGTATAAAATAATGTAAATGTCCAATTTGGATGACTTGCTAGTAAGTTATCTATTAATTCCTTATACCCTGGATACTTATTTTCATCTAAATTTGCTCCACTATAAATTTCATATTTCTGTCTATTTTCTGTTTTTATAATTATTGAAATTGATACTAATACAATTATAATAATTAATATAATAGCAAGTAATATTTTAGTTCCTATTGGTATTGACTTTATTACATATTTTATGTTTTTTATTAAATTATTTATTAATATATTTATTTTTTCAAACTTATTTGTTCCCATATTTTCTATTATAACACAAACTTAAAATATTTTTCATAATTTCTTATATTTCTTCATTTTCTTCTAAGATTACATCATTTTCTATATCTTCCAAATTTTCTATATTTTCAGAGTCATCAGTATTTTCATAGCTTTCAAGTTCTTCAATATCTACTTCTGTATCTCCTTCTTCATTAAAATCTGTTATTATTTCTCCATCTTTCAAATTTTCACTATTAGTACTAATTTTATACTTTTTTCCATCTATAGATATAAAAATAGTTTGCACATAACTTCTATTTAGTCCATCTGATGATACAGCATAGTATGGAAAAACATAATATTCTAATCCATTTAAATCTTTTACTTTTATATTACTATAGCCACCAATTATACTGTAACCATCTTCTGCTGAATCTGTATTTGGTACTTCTGTTCCCCATTTTTTTCCTATAATTTGCATTGCTATTTGTGATGTAATAATTGTTTCTTCTTCATTAGTGTCTGTATTATTAGATGTATTGTTACTTAATACATTATCATCTTGAACATTAGTATTTGATGAACTTACTTTATTATCTGCATTTTGAATAACATGCACTAATACATATTTATCCCTTGTTTCTTCTATTTGTAAAGTTTCTTTATCTATTAAATATGCTTGTTCTCCACTTGTTGAAGTATCTTGTCCCCATGTCATAACAGCTTGAATTTTTCCATTTCCTAAATCAAAAAAATACATATAATCATTTTCTTGTGCCTCTGTAATTTCTTTTACTGTTCCATTTTCATAAACTCTTAAATTATAATCTGGGTACATTGGTTCATTTTCCATGCTTGCACAATAATATAGTTTACCATCTGAAATAGTTCCACTCTGGAATCCTTCTATTTCTTCCTTTTCTCCGGTATTTGTATCATATAAGTAATATTTTAAAGGTCTTTCATTCCCTTCTTTTTCATATTTGCTATATAATATTTTTCCATCTTGACTAACATCATAAAGATTTATTTGATAATAATATTCATTATCTCCTACTAATTCACTATCATTAGTATCAATTATTTTTGTTTCTCCTGTGCTAATATTATATTCTTTTAAAGAATATTCTGGTGTTGCTTCACAATAATATATTAAACCATTTTCTTTATCCATTTTAAATTCAGTATATTCTGTTTCTTCTGTTATTGTATTTGAAACACCTGTTGCAAGATCATAGGCAATTATTTGGCTTTTATTTTTATTTAAATATATTTTTCCATCATATACATACATATCTTTTGGAAGATCTGATTCTTCCATATTAAAAGTTAATACTTTTTCTAATTTGTAGTTTCCATCACCTTGGCTTAGATCAATACTATAAAAATCTTTTCCTCTTTGTAAATATATTTTTCCATTATAATAGTCTAATGCTTCGTATTCAGTAGCACTATTTTGTGTTATATCTACTCTTGTTCCATCCTCTTTTAAGACAACAATTTTAGATATATCATTTTCCATTCTTTTAGCAACAGCTACCATTCCATTCAATTCTGAATTTAAACTTAATTCTTCTTCATTGTTATTATTTTCATTATTTCTAAACACTAAAAATAATGTTATAGCTACTATAATTGCAATAACTAATACTCCAATTACTATATACCATACTTTCTTTTTCATTATTAATTTCTCCTTTCACGTTTTTATTAACATCTTTTGTAAAAAATAAAACATATCGTGATTATATCACAATATGTTTTATAAAGTATATAGTTATTAAAATTATATTTATAAAAAAATAGGACTGGCTTGGCAAAGCCTCGCCAGTCCGGAACATTACTTTTCATCCCTCATTTCTTTAAGAAGAAGTTCAAGATATTCCTCTTCATCTTTTAGTGCCTGCTGCTCTTCTGCGGAAAGGATCCGTACAGAAACGAACAGCCTCTTCTTCCAGTGTTTCCGGCGTATGTCGTGGATAATCGTGTCAAGCTCTTCTTCTGTTGATGGCATCACATACCGTGCTATCACGGTATAGTCACCTGATCTGGTGTATTTTGCGAGCCTGCAGAAACCCGAACTTTCTTGTTCCAGAATATATCCCGGAACCTGACGATAATACGGAATTCTTACTACTAAAGGATCAGTCATAAATGTCCCTCCTAAACTCGGATAAAACAATTATACAACTTTTATGTAAATCAGTCAATCACATCATTCACCTAAAAGTTTTATAACAGCTATTTCCGGTCTATTAAATAATCTTATAGGTATTGGATAATTACCTAATCCGCTTGTTATAAATAAATATGAATTATTTTCCTTATATAAGCCTTTAGTATATTTTGCATCAGTATCACTTGCATTTATTTCTGGAAACCAAATTCCGTCATTGGTAACAGCCCCTATAAAAGGTAAACGTACCTGACCTCCATGAGTATCTCCGCATAACGATAAATCTATTCCAAATTGTTCAAATTTCGAAAAATTTGAAATATGTGCTAATAAAATATTATATTCATCTTTATTTATTTCAAATTCATTTGCTAAATCAAATGTTGGAGAATAATATTGATTAGTTATTCCATATAAGTTTAATTTTGTATCTTTTATTTCTATTGTTTCTTTTTTATAATCTAAAACTTTCACATTATTTGCTTTTAGTTCATTCATAAATTCTTCACTACTATCATGTTCTCCATTAACAAAATAAACATCATATTTTTCTGCAAGAGTAACTATTAAATTCTTCGCTACTTGTTTTCCTTTTTCATCTCCTGCAGTATACATATCTCCTGTTACACAAATAAAGTCTGGATTTTCTTTTTCTATTTTTCTTATTAGTTTATTATTATCTTTTCCAAAAGTACTACCATGTAAATCTGATATTTGTACTATTTTTATTTCATTTTTTATTTTATCGCTAACAATCTCTGTAACTGTTGTTTTTATTGTAAATGTGTTAAACCACCATATAAATAAACATATTAAAATAATCACCAATAAAATTAATATCCATTTTCTTTTCATAAAACACCTCTTTTGTTTTAAAAATTATAACATACAAATAAAATATATTTTTTAAGATTTTATTAATTTAATAAAAAAGTAGTAACTTTTTTAGGTTACTACTTTTTCCATATATGTTACAACTTTTATTGAAGACCATATTTTTTCTTAAATTTATCTGCTCTACCACCAGTTGTTTCTCTTTTTAAGTTACCTGTCCAAAATGGATGACATTTTGAGCAAATATCTACTTTTATATCTTTTTTTGTTGAACCAACTTTCATTACATTACCACATGCACATGTTATTGTTGTTTCATTATATTCTGGATGTAATCCTTCTTTCATTTTGTATTCACCTCTCCCTTAATTTTTTAAACTACTATTTTATATAATAACATATATTAGAAAAATTTTCAAGTGATATGTTAATTATTTTCTTGCATTTGCCTTTCTTGTATATATTGTGCAGATGCTTGTAATTCTTCATCTAAAGATGCCTTATGTACTAATTTGTTTATTATATTAAACAAACAGGCTACAATTAATACAAAAAATAAAACTTTTTTCCAAATTTTACCTAACATACTTTTTCTCCTTAATTTACTACACTTTTAATTATACTACAAAACTTAATTTTGTCAATATAAGTTATTTAGAAATTATAGTTAAAATATTTTATATTTTAAAGGAAATAATATAATTTTGAAAGGACTGATTAAAATGAAAAAAACAAAATGTATTTTTATTGCTTTTACATTTTTATCATTATTATTTGTTTTAACTGGTTGTTCTAATGATAATTCTAATAATGAAAATATGTCTTCTAATAATCAAAATTATAATGCTGAGAAAACTGCGTCAAATACTGAAACTTCCAAAAATGTTACAAATAATATAAGTATTTCTGAAACCGAACCTATTGAAACAGAGATTTCTTCTTTTTCTACTCCAATTCAAATAGATGATAATAATAGAGATACAAATATGGAAATTACTGCAAAAAAAATTAATGGTACTATAGTAAAACAAGGTGAAGAATTTTCTTTTAACCAAGTAGTTGGAAGTCCTACAGAAGAAAAAGGTTATGAAAAAGCCGGTGTATTTGTAAATGGTAAAAAAGTTAAAGGTTATGGTGGAGGAAATTGTCAAGTAAGTACTACTATATATAATGCTGTTTTAGGCGTAAAAAATTTAGAAGTTACAGAAAGACATGAACACGGTAAGGAAGTTGGTTATGTAAAAAAAGGTAAAGATGCAACAGTTGCTTATGATAGTTTGGACTTAAAATTCAAAAATAATACAAAAAATGATATTAAATTATTAGTAACAGTTGATGAAAAAAATGTAACTGCGAGAATATTAAAAATTGAATAAATATTTCTATTTTACTTCTAAAAACATCCCTTCATAAATAATATTTAATAAATTGGAGGGATTTATATGTTCTTTAGAAAAATAATATCAGTACTTTGTTTGTTTCTAATATTACTAATATTTATCACCACTAGCTGTTTTGCAACATCAGAAATTTATGTATGGTCTCCTACATCAGAGCCTTTAAATAATACCGTTGAAACAAATGCAAACATTAATGAAGAAAAAATAGAAAATACAACAGACTTAAATTTAGAATCAGGCGGAGCTGTTTTAATTGAGCAAACTACTGGAAGAGTTTTGTATAACCATAACATGCATGAAAAATTAAGACCTGCTAGTGTTACTAAAGTAATGAGCCTCTTACTAATTATGGAGGCTATAGACTCTGGTAAACTATCATATTCCGATAAAATACCTTGTACAGAAACTGCAGCAGCCATGGGTGGCTCCCAAATTTGGTTGGATGTAAGAGAAGAACTTACTGTAGATGAAATGCTAAAAGCAATATGTGTTGTATCTGCTAATGACTGTACTGTTGCTATGGCAGAATATTTGGCTGGAAGTCAAGAAGCATTTGTTGAGCAGATGAATAATAAAGCTAAAGAGCTAGGAATGAATGATACTACATTTAAAAACTGCCACGGTATAGATGAAGACGGACACTTAACATCTGCATATGATATTGCATTAATGTCAAGAGAGTTACTTTTAAAGCATCCTGATATTACAAAATATACTACTATATGGATGGATACATTACGAGATGGTAAATCTGAATTAGTTAACACTAATAAATTAATTAGAAATTATAAAGGTGCTACTGGTTTAAAAACAGGGTCTACTTCAGTTGCTTTATACAATTTGTCTGCTAGTGCAACAAGGGGTGATTTATCTTTAATTGCTGTAATTATGAAAGCTCCTTCTACAAAAGTCCGTTTTTCAGAAGCTCAAAAGCTTTTAGACTATGGTTTTAATAATTTTGAATACAAAAAATTTGCAGAAGCAAATGAAGTTGTAAAAACTGTAGACATTCAAAAGGGTACCAAAGATAGTATAGAAGTTGTATACGAAAATACAATTGGAACAATTTTGAAAAAAGGTGATGATAGTAATATAGAACAAATTATAAATATTCCAGATACTATTCAAGCACCAATTAATAAAGGCGATAAAATTGGTGAAATTGTATATACAATAGATGGTATGGAACTTTCAAGAGTTAATATTATTGCAAATGAATCTGCAGAAAAAAACACTATTTTTAATATGTTTAGTCACGTATACAAAAAATGGGGAACTTTATTAAGATAAAACTAAAGAGCATGAAATTAATGAAAATTCATGCTCTTTTCTATTTTATATATCTAATCCCACTTTATCCGTTTCTTGTATTGATAGTATTTGACAACTATTAAATATATTACTTAAATCTTTCGTATCATCAAGTAATTCTTTTGCTCCATATAGTTCAAATTCATAATTAGTATTTTCCTTTAATTCTCCATGTTTTTTATTTAAGCGTATAACTGTTGGGTTGTCCATTTGAAATTGTTCTATTACATAATAATTGTATTCTCCTGATTCATTTGTCATATTATTTAAATTAGAAATTACCGTATATACTCTATTTACGGTTTGAAATTCTATTGCAATAGATTGTGATGTAGTATTTGCAACATAATTGCTATTTCCCCATGTGCTAAACATTACTTCTTCTCCATTTTCCATTCTATTTTTATCTATTATATATAAATGAATAAAAAATGATATAACTATTAATATAATCAAAAGTAAAACTATTAATATAAAAATTTTTTTATTTTTCATTTTAATTCCTCCATTTTATCATTTTATTTGTATATTTTTATAACTGTTTTATATTAATAATTTCACAAAGCTCAAAAATATATCTCATGTCATCATTGTTTAAATAATATGCTTTTTTAGGTCCTGAAAATTCAAATTCATAATTAGTGTTTGCTTGTAATTCGTATTTTTTATCTATTTTTACTACTACTGGATTATCTTCATCTATATTTTTTACTACATAATAATTATACTCTCCAGTTGTATCTTCTTTCTCTAAATTTTCTACAATTGTACAGGTTCTTTTTTCTGTTACAATATCATCTCCGTCTTCCATAGGGATTATCCCTACACTTCCTTGTCCCCAAGTACTAAACAGAACATCCTCATCATGAAATAGCCTTTCCATATCAATTAAATAGATATGTGCAAATACTGCTATTGCTACAATAACTATAAGTATAATTATTTTTGTTATATAAGACTTTTTTCCATTCATAAATTTCCCCTCCTATAATATATTAATTTTTATGTATCAATTTTAATATTTTATAGTATATCTTTTTATACCATGGTACTTTTTCTATGTTCATCAATTGCATATTTTCGTTTTCTTTTGTAGTATTATTTGCTTTGTTATTAACGGGAAATTTTATTTCAGTTTCGGCCTCTAATGTAGATATATAATTTTCGTCATTTGCCTCTAACTCTCTTTTTTCTTCTTCTGTTGCCCAATAACTTCTAAAGATTAAGCTTAATATTGCCTCTGTCTCTTTTTTTAGCACTTGCTCATTAATTGGAATTCCTGGTGTTATGTTAGGCTTATAATCTTTATTTTTATTTTTCTTAATAAATTTTTTAAATGACATAGGAATTTTATTTACTAACTCAGTATCAGTAAATTTTAAAATTTCATCTACTTCAGTTAATGCTATTTCATAATTCCAATCCATTATAACCTTCCCTTTCTTTTGTATCTTTTTGTTGTACTACCATTTCCTTCATTCTTGAAAATGCATCTTTTACCATTGTTACTGGGGTTCTTTTGGCAATTTGCTTGAATTCATCTCTCTTAAATGTTTGTGCAAACTGACTCTGATTTCTAGTAAATACAGGAGCATCTTTTACAGACTCCCATCTATCTTTATATATCTTTCTATCTTGCTCATCTTGAAATAATAAGTTTAAAAAAGCATCTGCTTTTTGCTCTTCTGTTACATCTGATTGAAAAAATTCATCAACTTGCTTTTTATTTTTTTCTGGTTCAAGAGTCATTGTTCTTGCAGCCTGTATTAATGATGAATACAAGAATACATTTTGTTTTATAACATTAGAATCTAATGAACCATTTCCTATTCTAAATTCTACGGTATTTTTCTTTGGATTTCCTATGTTTGTTAAATTTAATCCAGAATATCTTCTTGGATCAAGTTTATTTTTGGTTATCAATTTTCTTAAAAAACTTTGCCTCTTATGAGATACTTTTAAAGTTCCTCTTTCTATATCCCTTTTTATTTTTTTACCTGTAGGACTTGCCATTGCTTTAATATGTTGTAATTTCATTACTAATCTTGTAAGTCCTTTTTGTTTGTTCTCTAAAGCTCCTGCTCTTATTGGACTTCCTACATCATTACACATTTTATATACTAGTTCTTCGCCTTCTGCCCATAGTTTTAAAAAATTTCCTGTAATACCTTCTGTTTCTTGTATATTTCTACCTGTTAAAGATCTTGCATCAATATGTATGTGACAACCACATTTGTCATCTGCAACAACTTCATCTCCATGTTTCCCTGGAAATTTTTTCATATGTTCACATACTTCAGATAGATTTTGCCAATCTTCTTCTGTATCATGCAAAATAGGAGAAACACATTCTGCTCCTCCATGCATTACTAAGTCTTCTTCAAATATATTTGCATTTTTCCATCTACGCTCTTTTAAAAATTCTTTACTTTCTTTTGACATATATAAACTAGGCTTATCTTTCGTTGGAATACCTGTATGTACATTAAAAGCCTCTAATTCTATTCCAAATTGAAATAAGTCAGATAACCCCAAAGGTTTGTTTCCCTCAATAAATTTCATAATATTTCTCCTTAGTTAATTTCTACTATAACATAAAAAACAAATAGATTAAATATATGTAACATAAATTCAATCTATTTGTTAAATTTTCGTAATATTTTACTATTCATCAAAATTATTTTCTTCTTGCTCATCCATTTCATTATATTCATATTCATAAGTAGTATTTTCTGGAGTTTTTGGTATTTTATTTCTACGTGGTTTAATTTTATTTGTTAAAGGTACTTCTGTCATATCTTCTAATGTTTCCTTTATTTCTTTTTGAATTGTTTCTTTTCTTTTATTCTGTTCTTTTTTATCTTGTTGCATATTTTGCATAACTTTATTTATATAACTATTTAATTTTTCAATTAAATCTGGAACATAGTCTAATAATTTGTCTACTGACGAACAATGAGATACTGGCAACAATTTTACATTGTTTTGTTGTACTACTAAAAAGGCTACTGGCGTAATAGAAACTCCTGCTCCACTACCACCTCCAAATGGTAGTCTATATTGTATAGCCTCTTCCTTATCTTTTTTCGTGTATTCGTCTATAGTTTCTCCTTTAAATTCACTTCCACCTGCAGCAAATCCGAACCCAACTTTTGAAATTGGAATAATAATTATATTGTTTGTGGTCTCTATAGGTTCTCCTACAATAGTGTTCACATCAACCATATTTTGCAAACTGTTCATCGCTGTTGTCATAAGCCCTTCTATTGGATGTTCGCTCATTTTTATCACTTCTCCTTTTCTTCACAATTTTATAAATCATATTGATAATATGTACCATTTTTACTTCAATTATACAATTTAGAGAAATTTCGTATAAATTTTTATCTTTATATATAGGCTTTATATCATAAAAACAATTTTTATACATATTCTTTTTTATGATATGTGGTAATATGTTAGATATTAATATTGATATTAGTGCTATTATATATGAAGTTAATATTACATCTTCTACTCCCAGTTTTACATCTAAATTTAATTTTGATATTTTTATTTTTAATTCTTTTAAAAGTAATAAGTCTTTTGGCTGTACTTCTTTTTCTATTTTCTTTATATCTAATTTTTCTATGTGAAACTTTTTTCCTATATTTTTTATTCTATCTTTGTTTAATTTTAAAGATATAAAGTTTAGCTTATTAAATATTGATAAAGATATTTTTATATCACTATTTTTTGCGTTTTCATTATTTTCTTTTTTTATATTGGATAAGTATATATTTTTTATATATATTTTTAAATCAGATATTAATATTAAAAATGCGATAAATATAAGTAAAATAATAATTGAGAAAAAAATTAAAACTAGTATCATGTAAGTTACCTCCTTGAAGTATGGTACATAATACTAGTTTTTCCATATTTTATTAATTTAATCATTTATTTTACTTTTTTATTTTTTTGTACTGTAATATCTCCAAAAATAATATTTTGTTCTGTTATCACTTTGCTTCTTCTTGACAATTCTAATAACCCCGTAAATGCTGTTACAATTTCTTCTCTATTACATTTTTTAGAAGAAAATAACTTATTAAATACAAATTTCTTACTGTGAATTAATTCTCTAAACATATCTTTTACTTTTTCAGCAACAGTATAGTGTTCTACAATAGCTATTTTTTCTATGTTTTTGGCATTTTTATTTAGTCTTTGGCTACTCTTTTCTATTATTGAAGCATATGCTTCGGTAAGAACTTCTTTATTGTATTCAACTTCTAATTTCTGTTTAGGTAGTTTTACTTCGTCTGGATTTTTAAAAAATACTTTTGAGTTTTCATTAAACATCTCTTTTAATTTTAACGAAATTTCTTTATATTTTTTATATTCTATAATTCTTCTTATTAATTCTTCCTCCGATATTTCTTCTTCGTTTTCTACTTCTTTTGGAAGTAAGCTTTTAGATTTTAAGTATATAAGAGTAGAAGCCATAACTAAAAACTCACTTGCAATTTCTAAGTTCATTTCTTCCATAGCATTTATATAGTCCAAATATTGATCTGTGATTTCACTAATTTTAATATCGCAAACATCAACCTTATTCTTATCTATTAAATGGCATAGTAAATCAAGAGGGCCTTCAAAATTATCTATTTTTATAGGATATTTAGTTGTTTCAAATGTTAATACTTTTTGCATTATTTTCTCCTATTCTTCTATATTATTTATGGTTTCAGATGTATATCCTTTTTTCTTAAGATACTGTACTATATCATCATATTCCATATTATTTTGCTTTTTATAAAAAATTTTTCTTGCACAATTAAGTTCATATTCCTTAAGCTCTTCTATATTATTTGAAATATAATCTTCTATTAGATTGCTTTCCACACCTTTTGAATATAATTTATACTTTATTTCTTTTATTGAAAGTGTATTAATAGCAATAAATTCATTTACCGCTCTTTCTACATAGCTTAAATCATTAATATAACCCAATTCTTTTAAGTTTTCTATTACATCATCTAATAAATTTTCATCAACTGATGAAGAAAACTTCTGCTTAATTTCTTTTTCTGTTCTTTTTTTATAAAAAATATATTTTAATATCTTTGTTTTTGTTTTATCAAATTCTTCTATTGTATACATTTTTTACTCTCAAACACTTTCTATTTTATTCTTCTGGTTCTTTTTCTTGTTCTTCATCTATTTCTTCTTCACCAAGGCTTTTCTCAAAGGCTTCTGAGAAATTATCTCTTACTTTCTTTTCTATCTCTTTTGCTATCTCTGGATGATCTTCTAAGTATTTCTTAGCATTTTCCCTTCCTTGCCCTATTCTTTCTCCATTGTATGAGAACCATGCTCCACTCTTGTTAACTATATCTAAATTTACACCTAAGTCTAATATATTTCCTACTTTAGATATTCCTTTACCATATACAATATCAAACTCTGCTTCTCTAAATGGAGGTGCCACTTTATTTTTTACTACTTTTACTTTTGCTCTATTTCCAACTACTTCTCCGTCTTGTTTCATTGTTTCTATTTTTCTTATATCCATTCTAACAGATGCATAGAATTTTAAAGCTCTTCCTCCTGGTGTAGTTTCTGGATTCCCAAACATAACACCTATTTTTTCTCTTAATTGATTTATAAATACAATAACAGATTTTGATTTGTTGATAACACTAGCTAGTTTTCTTAAGGCTTGTGACATTAGTCTTGCTTGTAATCCAACGTGTGAATCTCCCATATCTCCATCTATTTCTGCTTTAGGAACCAATGCTGCAACAGAGTCAATAACAATTATATCAATTGCTCCACTTCTTACCAATGCCTCAGCTATTTCTAATGCTTGTTCACCTGTATCTGGTTGAGATACTATTAAATTATCTATATCTACACCTAAGTGTTTTGCATAAACTGGATCTAGTGCATGTTCTGCATCTATAAAAGCTGCCTCTCCACCTAATTTTTGTGCTTCTGCTATCATATGAAGTGCAAGTGTTGTTTTTCCTGATGATTCCGGTCCAAATATTTCTATAATTCTTCCTCTAGGGATTCCACCTATTCCTAAAGCAATATCCAAACTTAATGCACCTGTTGGAATTGCTTCTACATTCATTGCTGTGAAGTCTCCTAATTTCATAACAGCACCTTTACCAAATTGTTTTTCTATTTGTCCTAATGCTGCTTCTAATGCTTTTTTCTTTTCTGGATTTTCGTTATTCATTATATTTCCTCCTTGTTTTGTATAATATAAACATCTGTTTGTACATATTATATCTTACTATTTTATTTTGTCAAGCTTTTTATAAAATATTTTTTACTGCCTATACCAATTTTGCACATTATAATAAGTTGTATAATTATTTGGGCTAATCTCTCCTATTAATTTTTGACCATATATAACTGTATTCTTGTTCCTAGATATTCCAATATATGATGAATCATCAATAGCAATCTCTAAAATTCTTTTATATTTTTCTGATAATAAATTTATATCTGATATGTTATTTATTTCATTAAGTAAGCCTGTCATTTCTTCATTTGCAGAATTTGCCAAATTATCTTCTCCATAAAAGTAACTTAAGTCTGGATTGTAAGAACTATATATTCCTGTTAATATTATTTCATAGTCTTTTTGTTCTAACCTTCTTTCATATCCTGCTTTTGTAACTTCGTTTACATATACGTTTATTCCTATATCCTCTAATTGTTCTTCAATTAATTTGGCTACTTTTACCCTATCTGCATTAGTACTATCTACCACTATAGTTAAGTCGATTGTTCTAGTTCTATAATTTTCTGTTTTTCTCCATTCTCCATATCTATATGTCCAACCTGCATTTTCTAGTATTTCTCTTGCTTTCTGTATATCATATGAGTGTTTTTCTACATCTTCTGAATATAAATAATGTCCATAATCAATTGGAAAATCTGCCACAGTTTTTGTGGTATTATATACATTTGCTATTATATATTCTTTATCTATAGCATAACTTATAGCTTGTCTTACTTCTTTGTACTGTAAAACTGTATCTTCACAATTTAATGCAAGAAAATCATATTCTCTTCCTTCGTATTCTTTTTTGTTATATCCCATTGTTCCTACATAATCTTCTATATTAGTTAGTGATGTATTAACTATATCTATGTTTCCAAGTTTAAACGCATTAAATATCTCCCCAACTGAATTATATTTTTTTATAGTAATATTATCTAATTTTAATTCGGTTGTCCCTAAGTTTCTCCAGTTTTCATTTTTTACTAATTCTATTTTTTCATCTGTTATTTCAGAAATTTTGTACATTCCCGTACTAAGTGGAATTCCAGTAGATATATCTTTTTCATTATATTGTGCAGACGATATAATAGGAAATGTTAAATTATATTCAAAAAATGCTACCTTCCTATCTAAATATATCTTAACAGTAGTATTATCTACAACTTCTACATTTTTAACTCTTGCCACATTTTCAGAGTAATTTGAATTTCCCTCTTTTAATTTATTTATTGTAAATTGTATATCTGTTGCAGTTACTGCTGTGCCATCACTCCATCTTAAGTTATCATTTAACTTTACTACATATGTGGTATCATCTGATTTTGCAATTTCATTTGCTAAGCAATACTCTACCTTATAGTCTGAACTAATTTTTAATAATGGGTCAAATAATAGGGTTGAAATATTTAATATTTCTTTATTTTTACTTACTATTGGATTGATATTATCAAAATTTGCTATTCCCAATCTTAAATTAGTTATTATTGATGATTCTGTTTTATGTTCTACCGTATTTTCAGTGTTTTTTTCTTCTTTATTGCTTTGGCTATATAAAAAGTATACAGCAAAAATTACAATACCAACTATAAAAACTATAAAAATATATTTTATAACATTAGATTTCATCTTTTACCTCTTAATTATTCGCTTTTCACCCTTATATAATATAACATAATATTAAGTTTTTCAAGAATTTTTATTAATAATAAGTTTACATTAAAAAGAGCATGTTGTTACATGCCCCCTAACATTTATCTAAATTATTTTCTAGATTCAACAATTAATTTAATGCCTGTTCTGTCTTCCCCCTCTACTTCAACTTCTGCGAATGCTGGTATGCATACTAAATCAACTCCTGCTGGTGCTACAAATCCTCTTGCTATTGCTACCGCCTTTACTGCTTGATTAAGTGCCCCCGCACCTATTGCTTGCATTTCTGCCCTGTCAGATTCTTTTACCAATCCTGCAATAGCCCCTGCTACTGAATTTGGATTTGATTTTGATGAGATTTTTAAAATTTCCATTTTTGCCTCCTATAATTTTATTTTTATTTCGTTTACAAATATATTTATATTACATTTTTTGGAAATTGTCTATAGATTTATCAAAATTCAAACCACTTCTCGTCGAGCTATTTTGGGCTTTTTCGTCATTTATTTCAAATATATTCTATTTATTTTTTCTGTTCGACAATTTTCGTCATTTATACTAAAAATACATCCATTTAAAATGCATTCTCCTTCTGCTAATTTATATCTTTCTGGAAGTGAAGTAACAAATCTTTTTAAAGATGCTTCTACATCCATACCAATAATTGATTGTTTTGGTCCTGTCATTCCCAAATCAGTAATATAAGCTGTTCCTTTTTCTGTTACCTCTTCATCAGCAGTTTGAACATGAGTATGTGTTCCAAATATTGCATTTACTTTTCCATCTAGAAAATATTTCATTGCAATTTTTTCTGCTGTTGCTTCTGCATGGAAGTCAACAATTATTATGTCTGCACTACCATTTATTTTATTTATTATTTTATCAACTACCGTAAATGGGTTTTCTGAAAGTACTGACATATCAGTTCTACCTATTAAGTCTATAACAACTATCTTTTTACCATTGCACTCGTATGTTCCATATCCATGTCCAGGAACTCCCTCTGAATAATTAGCAGGTCTTATAATCATCGGGTTATTAATGATTTCGAATATATCTTTTTTTGCCCAAGTATGATTTCCCATTGTAATTACATCTACCTTTAATTTTAATAATTCATTGTAACATTTAAAAGTCATTCCCATTCCGCCTGCAACATTTTCAGCATTTACAATAACAAAATCTATTTTATTTTCTTCCTTTATTGTTGGTAAAACCTGCTTTAATTTTTCTAAACCGCTTTCTCCAACAATATCTCCTACAGCTAAAATTTTCAATTTATTTTCCTCCCAATATTAATCTAATATACAAATATAATACTACATTTGTTTTAATTAAACAATATTATAAAAAATAAAACACTAATTAGTTTATTACTAATTAGTGTTTCTTTTTATTTTGCATAATCTACTACTCTAGTTTCTCTTACTAGATTTATTTTTATTTGTCCTGGATATTCCATTTCATCTTCTACCTTTTTAGCTACATCTCTTGCTAAAAGTGTCATTTTATCATCTGTTATTTTTTCTGGTTTTACTATAATTCTTATTTCTCTTCCAGCTTGAATAGCAAATGATTTTTCAACCCCTTCAAAAGAGTCTGCAATATTTTCTAATTCTTCTAGTCTTTTAATGTATGTTTCTAAAGTTTCACGTCTTGCTCCTGGTCTTGATGCAGAAATAGCATCTGCAGCTTGTACTAATACTGCCTCTATTGTTTGTGGTTCTACATCTCCATGATGTGCTTCTACAGCATTTATAACATTAGCATTTTCTTTATATTTTTTCAATATCTCAACACCAATTTCAACATGTGTTCCTTCCATATCATGGTCTAAAGCTTTACCTATATCATGTAGAAGACCAGCACGTCTTGCAAGTTTTGGATCTAGTCCTAATTCTTCTGCCATAATTCTAGCAAGATTTGATACTTCTATAGAATGATTTAATACATTTTGTCCATAACTTGTTCTATATTTTAACTTACCAAGTAATTTTATAATATCTGGATGAAGTCCTATTACACCTGTTTCCATTACAGCTCTTTCTCCTGCTTCTTTAATACTTGCTGATACTTCTTCTTTTGCCTTTTCAACCATTTCTTCAATTTTTGCAGGATGTATTCTTCCATCTTCAATCAATTTTTCAAGAGCTATTTTGGCAACTTCTCTTCTTAATGGATCAAATCCCGAAATAACAACAGCTTCAGGAGTATCATCTATAATTAAGTCAATTCCTGTCAAGGTTTCTAAAGCTTTTATATTTCTTCCTTCTCTACCAATAATTCTTCCTTTCATTTCATCATTAGGAAGAGCTACTATTGATACTGTTGTTTCAGAAGTATGGTCTGCAGCACATTTTTGAATTGCATAACCAATTACTTCTCTTGCCTTCTTTTCTGACTCTTCTTTAATTTCACTTTCTTTTTCTCTTACTATTTGTGCTTTTTCCGCAGTAAGTTTTTTATCCATTTCTGAAAGTAAAATTTGTTTTGCCTCATCTCTAGTTAATCCAGAAATTCTTTGTAATTCTTTTAATTGATTATTAATTGTTTGTTCTAGTTCTTGTCTCTTATCGTCAAGCTCTTTTTCTTTTCCTTCTAATTCTTTTTCTTTGTTTTCAATCTTTTCTACTTTTCTTTCCAAATTTTCTTCTTTCTGAATTAATCTTTTTTCTTGGCTTTGTACTTCGCCCCTTCTTTCTCTAATCTCCTGATCTAACTCGTTTCTGGCATTCATTATTTCTTCTTTTGCCTTAATGATTCCCTCTTTTTTCTTATTTTCAGCTTCAACATTAGCAATCTCTAATATTTTCTTTGCTTCTGCTTCAGCACTTTCCATTTTAGATTCAGCAATTTTTTTTCTAATATACATTCCAACAAATGTAAATATAACTGCTGAGATTAGAAAAACGGCGATATTGATTACTATATCCATAATCTTTTTGCACCTCTTTCTATTTAATTTTCAATGTACCATAATATATATAACAAATTTTTATTATTTGTATAAAAATATATTTTGCCTACATTAATATTTTATATTTATTATTGTAAACTGTCAAGTAGTTTTTATTGCTTAATATTATTTTAATATTTTCATTATAAAAGCAGCAAGAATTTTTTGGAATTCTTACTGCTTCTATAGTTAATAGCTATATTATGCCCTTGGATGGCTTTTCTTATATATTTCTTTTAATTCTGGATCTTGAAATTGCATATAAATTTGTGTTGATGATATATCAGAATGTCCAAGCATTGTTTGTATTGATTTCAAATCAGCACCATTTTGTAATAAGTGCGTTGCAAATGAATGTCTTAAAACATGTGGAGTAATATCTTTTGTAATATGTGCTTGTTCTTTATAATATTTTATAATTTTCCAAAATCCTTGTCTTGTCAATCTTTTTCCATTTATGTTAACAAATAAAGCTTTTTCATTTTCATTTTTTATTATTACTGGTCTTGCTTCTTCCATATATTCTTTTAGTGCTTTTAAAGACATTGAACCTAAAGGAATG
>JAGHJM010000001.1 GCA_017886645.1 Clostridia bacterium | reverse complement strand
TACTAAAGTCAACCATAAATTTTCAATTCACCAAATTTTCACATTTCTTTTGTATATTTTTCGTTTTTTTAGGAATTATATTATTATATCAAATTTTTATTTTATTCACTTATTAGTTAATTATTACTTTTAAGTTTCTGTAAATATAAGTTTGTAAATGCTATATTGCTAAAAACGGAGGGACATTTTATGGCATTAGATTATAAAATTATTGGTGAAAGATTAAAAAAAGCAAGGTTAGAAAAGAAAATAACTCAAGAACAATTAGCTGAACAAATAGATGTTTCAGTAGCATTCTTAAGTAGAGTTGAACGCGGAAGTTCTCATATTAATTTAAAAAGATTAACACAAGTTTGTAATATATTAGGTATCTCTGAAGGTTCTATTTTAAATGGAGCTTCAGAAGATTCCAGTGAATATCTAGATGCCGACTTTAAAAATATTTTATCAAAAGCATCTCCTGACAAACAAAAATTAATCTATAAAATTGCTGAACTAATAGTTAATGAAAATTAAAAAGTACTACTGTATCTAGCACTAGTACTTTTTTGCACTATTATTAACTATTCTAAATTAGTCGGATTATATAAGTATTTTAATGTTAAAATTAAATTTGGAATTATCTGATACTATCACTTTATTACCATTGCTATATTCTACTTCATATACTCCATTATTTCCATATATTCCATTATCTATTACATTTCCATTACTATCAACAACTGATATATAATATGTTCCTTTTTTTAAATTTTCAAAAGTTGTACTTCCTGTTGATGATGTACTTTTAAAATTAATGCTTTCTACATTACCTACTCTTTGTGTCATAGCTTCATCAGAATATAATGCCACATTTACTGAAAAATCTACCTTTGCAGTAGTTTCACTTCCATTAGAGTCTTTTATTATTGCTTCCACATCAATACTACAATTTGATAGTTTCTCTGTATTTATTGTTAATGTTTCTCTTGCTCCTACTGCTTGTTCTGAATCATTATTTATAATTGCACTAACCTGAATAGAATTATCTAACTTTCCTCCAAAATCAGCTTGTTCTACCACATGACTAAATGTAATAGTCCTACTTTCATTTGCATTTAGAAAATCATAAGTTGCTTCATCAGATTCAAATCCACTTGGTATACTAGTAGTTCCATCTTCTCTAGTTAATATACTCGTAATTATTACATCTTTTAAAGATATGTTTCCTACATTCTTTATTGTTACCTTATAAGTAACAGTCTCCCCTATAACATATCTCCCATCTTCAGCAGCAGGTGTTGATGTTATAGAAGCATCTAAACTAATATATTCACTTTCATTTTCAATATCTTTATTTAATTCGTTAGTTATATCATTTAATTTATTTAGCTCAGTTGATGCTAAATCTTCTATTTGGTTTTTTGTATCTTGTGCCTGTCCAACTATACCATTTGGATTTAATATTAGTCTTATTGTTATACCTGCTAATATTAAAAGCACTACTATTGTTACTACTAAAGCTATTAATGTTATTCCACTATTTTTTATCTTCATTTGTTTTCACCTCTTCTAAATTGATTTTATATTATTTTTAACTTTTTTTCAACTTTACATGCAAAATTTTCCTAGCAATTTATATATAAAATTCATTGCTTATTTTCTCAAGCTGTGTTATTATTAATTATGGACAAAAATTAAATTTATAGGAGGTATTTTTATGGATTTTAAACAATGGGATGGTTTTAATAAATCCGGAAAATGGACTAAAGAAGTGGACGTTAGAAACTTCATTCAAAAAAATTACACACCTTATGAAAAAGACAGTAGTTTCTTAGTTGGTCCTACTGAAAAAACAACAAAATTATGGAATAAAGTATTAGAACTTTATGAAAAAGAAAGAGAAAACGGTGGCGTGCTAGACGTTGATGTTAAAACTCCATCAGCTGTAAATGCATATGCCCCTGGATATATAAACAAAGATTTAGAAACTATAGTTGGTCTTCAAACTGATGCTCCTTTAAAAAGAGCTATAATGCCAAATGGTGGTATTAGAATTGTAGAAAAATCTTGCGAAAGTTATGGTTTTAAAGTAGATCCAGAAACTGAATATATTTATCATACTTTAAGAAAAACTCATAATGACGGTGTTTTTGAAGTATATACACCAGATATAAGAGCTGCAAGAAGTTCACATTTATTAACAGGTCTTCCTGATGGATATGGTCGTGGAAGAATTATTGGAGACTATAGAAGAGTTGCACTTTATGGTGTAGATGTTCTTATTGCGGAAAAGAAAAATGATTTAGAAACTCTTGACGTAAATGAATTTACAGAAGAAGTTATTAGAAAAAGAGAAGAAATTGGAGATCAAATAAAAGCTTTAAATGACTTAAAAGCAATGGCAGAAAAATATGGATTTGATATATCAGTTCCTGCTACAAATGCACAAGAAGCTATACAATGGACATATTTTGCTTATTTAGGTGCTGTAAAAGATCAAAATGGTGGTGCAATGAGCTTAGGTAGAACTTCTACTTTCTTAGATATTTATATAGAAAGAGATTTAAAAGCTGGAATCCTTACAGAGGAAATAGCACAAGAATTAATAGATCAATTTGTTATCAAATTAAGAATGGTAAGATTTTTAAGAGCCCCTGAATATAATGCATTATTTAGTGGAGATCCTGTATGGGTAACAGAAAGTATTGGTGGTATGGGACTTGATGGTAGAACTTTAGTTACTAAAAACTCTTTCAGAATGCTTCATACATTAGAAAACATTGGACCTGCTCCAGAACCAAACTTAACAGTTCTATGGTCTACAAGATTACCACAAGGATTTAAAGACTATTGTGCTCAAATTTCAATTAAAACATCTGCTATTCAATATGAAAATGACGACTTAATGAGAGTTACTTTAGGAGATGACTATGGAATTGCATGCTGTGTTTCTGCAATGAGAATTGGTAAACAAATGCAATTCTTTGGTGCTAGAGCAAACTTAGCTAAAGCTTTACTTTATACAATTAATGGTGGTAGAGATGAAATTAGTGGAAAACAAATTACTCCAAAATTCGCACCTATTACTTCAGAATACTTAGACTATGATGAAGTTATGGAAAAATATGATAATATGATGGAATATGTTGCTCGTATTTATATCAAAGCTTTAAATGCTATTCATTATATGCATGATAAATACTCTTATGAAGCATTAGAAATGGCATTACATGATAGAGATGAAAACATTTTAAGAACAATGGCTTGTGGAATAGCTGGTTTCTCTGTTGTTGTAGATTCACTTTCAGCAATAAAATATGCAAAAGTAAAAGTAATTCGTGATGAAACAGGACTAGCTGTTGATTATGAAATTGAAGGAGACTTCCCAAAATACGGAAATGATGATGATAGAGTTGATCAAATTGGTGTGGAATTAGTTAAAAAATTCTTACAAAAACTACAAAAACATTATTGCTATAGAAATTCTAAACAAACATTATCAATACTAACAATAACTTCAAATGTAGTATATGGTAAAAATACAGGAAATACTCCTGATGGAAGACGTGCTGGAACACCATTTGCTCCTGGAGCTAATCCACTACATGGAAGAGATGTAAATGGAGCTCTTGCTTCATTAAACTCAGTTGCAAAACTACCATACGAATTCTGCGAAGATGGAATATCAAACACATTCTCTATAACACCATCTACTTTAGGTGCAGACAAGAAAACTCGTGAGAAAACTCTAGTAGGAATGTTAGATGGATACTTTGCAAAAGATGCTCATCATATAAATGTAAACGTATTTGATAGAGACTTATTAATAGATGCAATGAATCATCCAGAAAAGTACCCACAATTAACAATACGTGTATCTGGATATGCAGTTAACTTTATAAAACTAACAAGAGAACAACAAGAAGACGTTATTTCAAGAACAATACAAGAAAAAATTTAAAAAATGGTAATCAGGGACGTTTCTCAATTACCAAAACGCGGTAATTAGGAAACGTCCCCAATTACCTAAAAGTGGTAATTGGGGACATATCTATTTTTTGAAAGTGCTGATTTTCGGCACTTTATATTTGCAAAATTTATTAAATAGGATTGATAATTATGAATAATTTAGATGTTACAGGAAGAATACATTCATTTGAAAGTTTTGGTGCTGTTGATGGTCCAGGTATTCGTTTTATTATATTTACTCAAGGTTGTAATTTAAAATGTAAATATTGTCAAAATCGTGATACTTGGGATGTATCAACTGGTGAAACTTATACTGTAAAACAATTATTAGATAAAATTGAAAATTATAAAGAATATATGCAAGTATCTGGTGGCGGAGTTACTGTTAGTGGTGGAGAACCATTACTTCAACCTGATTTTTTAATTGCACTTTTTACAGAACTTCATAAAGCTGGAATATCTACTTGTATTGATACTGCTGGAATAATTCCATTAACAGATAGAATTAAGCAAGTAATAGAACTTACTGATATATTCTTACTAGATATAAAATCTATTAATGATAATACATGTACATGGTTAACTGGATTTTCTAATAAACTTGAATTAGAATTTGCAAAATATTTAAGTGATAACAATAAACGTATTTGGATTAGACATGTTTTAGTACCAGGTATAACTGACAAAGATGAGGATTTGCTTAATTTAAGAGATTTTATATCTAATCTTCAAATTGAGAAAGTTGAATTTTTACCATATCATACATTAGGAAAATTTAAATGGGAAAAATTAGGTCTTAAATATGAATTAGATAATATTAGACCTGCCAACACAAGAGATGTTGCCCATGCCAAGAAAATGGTTATTGGTGACATATCTTAAAAAGCTACGTAAAAAATACGTAGCTTTTATTTTTACTATTAGTTTTTAAATAATCTATTTTTTCCCCAATTGCTAAGAAAAGTTATAAAATATATTATTCCTGATATAATTACTATCATTGGTCCTGTTGGAACATTCCAATAATATGAAATTATCAAACCACAAATTCCAGAAAATAATGAAAATATTACTGAAAATAAATGATAGCTTCTCATACTTTTAGCAATATTTCTACTTGCTGCAGCAGGCAAAATTAGTAAAGAGTTGATTAGTAATATTCCAACCCATCTTATAGATACCATAACTATAACTGCAATTAGAATAACGAATATATTATCTATTAGTTTTATATTTATTCCTCTACTTTTTGCTAATGTACTATTTATACTTATAACATTTAATTTATTAAACATAAAATACCAAAATAGTATTACTGCTATAAAGGCCAGCAATAAGTAAAATATTTCTGATGATGTTATACTTAGTATATCCCCAACTAAATAACTTGAGTATTTGTTAAAGTTTCCTGTTTGTGCAAGTATAGCTAAACCTAGTGCTATTGCGATTGATGAAAATACACTTATTATTGTATCTGCCCCATAAGTTGTTTTATTTTTCACAAAATTCAATAAAAGTGCAAATATTACTGCAAATAATATCATAGATATATTAATATTGGATATTCCAAGTAACATCCCTATTGCAATTCCTGTTAATGCAGAATGCCCTAATGCGTCTGAAAAAAATGCCATTTTATTATTTACAATCATTGTTCCTAATATGGCAAATATTGGTGACACTAATATAATTGCCAATAAAGCATTTTTCATAAAAGTATAATCTATAAATTCAAAAGGTAGTATAATTTCTAGTATGCTATATATTGCTTCCATATTTCCCCCTATTATAATATTCCAAATCTATTTTTAAACTCTAAACTTTTAAATACTTCGTCTGGTGTTCCTTCTTTTACTACTTCCTTATCCAGTAATATTACTTTATCTGCATATTGTTTCGTTAGATCTAAATCGTGTGAAACTAAGATAATTGACATATCATATTTATTTTTTAGTTCTTGTAATATATTATAAAAATCTTTTGTTCCATTCTTATCTATTCCTGAAACTGGCTCATCTAATATTAGTAGATTTGGAATTGGCTTTGTAGCAATCGAAAGTAAGACTCTTTGCAATTCTCCACCTGATAAATCACCTATGCTCTTGTCTATTGTTTTTTCTGCTCCAAATAATTTTAATTGTTCTTGTACTTCTTTATACACCTTTTTATCCTTTTTTAAAAATACCGGTATATCTGAAATACATGAAGCAAATATATCATATACTGTTGTTGGCATATGTTTTTCTACATTTATTTTTTGAGGAACATATCCTATTTTTATTTTTTTCGTTTTATTATCTTTCATATCTGTAAAAACAATATTTCCAGCATGCTCTACTTCTCCCAAAATAGCTTTTAATAAAGTAGTTTTGCCTGCTCCATTTCTGCCTATTATTACGGTTAATTCTCCACAATGGACATGAATATTAACATTTTTTAATATTTCTTGTCCTCCTATTTTTACACTTATATTATTAATTTTTGTACAATGAAGTCCACATGTATTAACCTTTTTCAAAGTTTCCACCTCTTATTTTATACTTTTTAATACTTCCAAATTATAATTTAAATCATTTAAATATGAATCTAAGCTATAATCTCCACCTAATCCAGTTTTTAGCTGAAATATATTTGCATTAGTTTCAGACGCAATTGTCTCAGCATTTTGGGTATTATCTCCATCACCTATTAATATTATTTTTATATCATTTTCATTTGATTGTTCTATTATTTCTTTTAAAGTGTCTGCAGATAATGTACTTTCCTCATGATTGGTCTCTACCATAATCATATCCAGATTTAAATCTTTTCCCAAATATGCAAATGCCTCATTTAAGCAAATAGCTTTTTGTCCACTTAAATTTGATAACTCTGTATTATAATTTTCTTTAATTTCTTCAAGTTTCGCTATATATTCATTTGCATTATTCTGATATATATCTGAATTTTCTTTATTGTACTCTGATAGATTATTAGCTATATTCTTTACTTGTGCAATATAGTTATCTATACTAGTCCATATATGCCCATTTACTTCTTCTCCATCTTGAATAATATTTTCTATTCCCTCACTTGAATTAATTATTTTTACATTTGAATATATTTCCAAAATTTTATCTGTAAAATTTTCTATACCTTCTCCATTTTGCACAAAAACATCAGCATTTTCCACTTTTTTTACATCATTTGTAGATAAAGTATAGTCATGTAAACATCCTCCATTTACCTCTGCCATATTACTAAGTTCTATATTTTCAGCACCATTCGTTATATTCTCCGCAATAATATAAATTGGATAAAATGATGTTACAATTTTAAAATTATTGTTAGCTTCTAACTCATTATTTGATTTTTCTATATTTTTCCAAACTAAAAAAGTTATAAGTGCTAATATACAAACTATTACAATAATAGCAATAATAATTCTTTTTTTCTTCAAAATAATCCTCCATAAAATAAATTTATAAAAATATAATATCATCTTTTTAGGCATGTTGCAAGTTTTTTAAACTCAAAGCATTACTATAAAAAAGACTTAATCTTATTGATTAAGTCTTTTAATTATTCAGCTGTATATGGTAATATAGCAATTTGTCTTGCTCTTTTAACAGCTATTGTTATATCTCTTTGATGAATTGCACAAGCTCCAGTTGCTCTTCTTGGTAAAATTTTTCCTTTATCGTTTATGAATTTTCTTAATTGATCTGCATTTTTATAATCTAAAACTAAGTTTTTATCAGCACATAAAGGACATACTTTCTTTTTCATTTTTCTGAATCTTGGATTAAAGTCATCATCATTTTTTCTGTCATTTTTTCTATTATTTTTCTTATTGTCAGCCATTCTTGTATCCCTCCTTAATTAAAATGGTAGGTCATCACCTGAAGAAACCTCAAAATCAGAATCTGAACCAGGCATTGGCATTGTTCCAAATGTTCCATCAGAAGCTCCATCTCTTTTACTATCTGCGAAATATGCTTCTTCTGCTACAACCTCTGTAACATAATGCTTTTGACCTTGCTCATCATCCCATGTTCTTGTTTGTATTCTTCCTATTATTCCCACTTGTTGACCTTTTTTAAAATATTTGCTACAGAATTCTCCTAACTTACTCCATGCAACAATATTTATAAAATCTGCTTGTCTTTCTTCACCTTGTCTTACAAATCTTCTATTAACAGCTAAAGAAAATGAAGCAACAAGCGTATTATTTGTTTGTGTGTATCTTACTTCTGGGTCTCTTGTTAATCTACCCATTAAAATTACTTTATTCATTCATACACCTTCCTTAAATTATTCTTCATCTTTTCTAATTACCATGAATTTTATTACATCATCAGTAATTCTATAGTTTCTCTCTAATTCTGCTATTAAGCTTGATTCTGCTTCAAAAGTTGTAACAACGTAGTATCCTTCTGTATTTTTCTTAACTTCATAAGCTAGTTTTTTCTTTCCAAGATCTTCTACGTTTTCTACTTTACCATGTTTATTAATCAAATCTGAAAATGTAGTAGTTAAAGACTTAACTTTTTCTTCATCTACAGATGGATTAATAATGATAACACTCTCGTATTTATTCATTATTTTCACCTCCTTATGGATTTATAACCTACACTTTTGTGTAAGTAAGGAAAAAAATATTTCTATTTTTAACGCTAATATTTTATCACACTTCATATACATTTGCAAGCATTTTTTTAAACTACAGTCTTAGAGGCACTTTTCGACTCTAGATGTGTCCCTAATTACCTAAATGTGGTAATTGGGGACGTTTCCAAATTACCACATTTGATAACTTTGGAAACGTCCCCAATTGCAAGTTTTAAAATTCTGCTTCATTGCTTTTTAAATTAAATTCGTCTTTTATTATTGTTTGTATAATGTCTAATGTTTTTTCTAAGTTATTGTTTTTTATTACATAGTCATACATTCCAAGTCTTGACTCTTCATAGTCTATTCTATTTAGACGTAATTGAATTTCTTTTAAGCTTGGTTTGTCAATTCTATTTTCTAATCTTTTTTGAAGTGCACTTTTTGGTACTTTTAAAAAAATAGTTACTATTTTAATTTCATCTTTTAATAATTTTAATAGATTTTCTACTCCGTTTACTTCTATGTCTTTTACTATTATTTTTCCATTTTTTATTTTTTCATTTAATAGCTTTTTTGATGTTCCATAATAGTGTTCATGATGCACACTATATTCATATAATTCTCCATTGTCTATTAACTTTTCAAATTCTTGAGTAGTAACAAAGTTATATGTTTCCCCTGGAATGTCCCCTTCTCTAGGTAGTCTATCTGTATATGATGGTAGAGATTCAACATTTTCCATTCTTTTTATTAATTCTTTTTTTATTGTATCTTTTCCTGCTCCTGATACACCTGAAAGCAAAACTAGCATATCGTCACCTTACCTTCTGCTATTTCATCAGCAGCTAATGATACTGGTGATGGTTCTTCTTTGCTTGTTAGTGGAGTGCTTCCTGCTGCAAGTTGTCTAGCTCTTTTCGCAGTTACCGTTACTAATACATATCTATTGTCTACTTTCTTTAATAATTCTAAAACTGTTGGTTTTACTAACATTATAAATTCCCCCTAATTTTTATTAATAAAATTGATTATACCACACTTTTTTTTAAAAGTATATACTAATCTTCCTCTCCTGCCTGATTTGTCTCTTCCTTATCCAACCTTCCGGCTACTGTTTCTGGTTGCACTGCTGATAATATTACATGTCCTGAGTCCATAATTATAACCGCTCTTGTTCTTCTTCCATATGTTGCATCAACAGCTTTTCCTTCTTCTTTAGCTTCCTGCACCATTCTTTTTATTGGTGCTGATTCTGGGCTTATTATTGCAATAATTCTATTTGCAGAAACGATATTTCCAAATCCAATATTTATAAGTTGCATAAAAGAACCTCCATTTTATTCTTTTTCTTCTTTTTTTATTATTTCTTTCATATTATTCATAAAGTATTTTTTCTTTTCCCTAGTATATAATATTATAGATTTTCCTACATAATATACTGCAAATAATATAGATATAGCATTTACAATTACTAAAAATTTTTCTGGTATTTGTATATTTACGTATAATAATATCATTGTAGCAATTGATAATACTAATGTTTCTATTCCAAAAATGCATATTGTACCACTATCTTTTTTGTATGCCCTTTCAAATAGTAAAATTGCTATTATTAAAACTGTAAAACTAAATACTTTCAAATCTACAATAAAAACTGTATCCTTTATATTTATGAATCCCAAAAGCATAAATAATAAGTATATCATAAAAGCAATTCCAACACATAAATTTTGAAATACTATACTATTTAGCTTTCTCTCTTCTCCTTTTGGAAGTTTCTTTTTAGTTTTTATATCTTTTTCTAACTCTTTTTTAGCAATTTCGATTCTTTCTTCTTTTTTTGCTTCTATTACTGCTTGATTTTCAGCCTCATCTATAACAATATCTTCTTCTACAATTTCTTCTTTTTTTACAGGCTCTATTTTCTTTGTAGGAGTTTTCTTAGTATTAGTACTTTTTTTCTTTGTAGTATTTTTTTTAGTTGATGTACTTCCCTTTGCATTAGCAGTACTTTTAGTTGCTGTGGTTGTACCTTTTTTTGTTCCTGAAGATTTTACAGAAGATTTAGCCTTTGAGTTTTTAGAAGCCTTTTTAGTTGTTGTAGACTTTTTAGTTGTTTTCTTTGCTTTTGTTTCAGTAACTTTAGAATCTACTTTTTTTATTTCTTCTTTCTTTGTTCCCTCTTTTTTTTCTTGTGCCATTGTTTACCTCCTAGGTATACCAATTAATTACTTTATTTATTATATCAACAACATACATCTTTTTCAAGTAAAACTAAGACAAATTAATAATAAATTAACTTTATTCATAATTTGCGTTAAATAATACTTGATTTACAAAGTTCATTTTTATTTTATCTATAATTCTATCTAAATTTGTTTTTCCTTCTTTTTCATATTCTCTAAGTGGGTCATGTCCTCCATATGCTCGAAGTTCTATATTTAATTTCAAGTCTTCCATTTTTTCTAAATGTTCTGTCCAATTTTCATCCACTATTTTTAATAATAATGTTCTTAAAACTTTCTCTAACTTTTGGTTTCCTAATTCTTCTTCTTTTTCTAATAATCTATTTTTTACTTTTTCTATAATTTCATTTATATTTTCTCTATTCATTTGAATCTTTTCTTCAGACTCTATACTTTTTATCACTTTTTTTGCTTTATCATTGTTATCTTCTATAACTTTATTGCAAAAATATGATATAAAATCTTTAGCAACTTCTATACTTTTTCCTTCTAATACTTTTTTTCTATCTTTGTATATTATCTCCTTGTGAATATTTAATATATCATCATATTGTACCATTCTTCTTCTTGTATAATAATTTCTATTTTCCGCTTCTTTTTGAGCTTTTAAAATATCATGTTTTACCAAAATATCTTTTATTTCTCTTTTTTTACTTCGTTTATATTTTTTTATTTGCTTATCTTTCCCATATATTCTTATAATCTCATCATCTAAACTTAAATAAAATATGCTTTCTCCTACTTCTCCTTGCCTTCCACTTCTTCCTCTTAATTGTTCATCTATTCTACTTGATTCGTGTTTTTCTGTTCCTATAACTTTTAATCCACCTACTTTTATTACATCTTGTTTATTTTTTTCATCTTCTCCGCCTAATAATATATTTGTGCCTCTTCCTGCCATATTAGTAGCAATAGTTACTGATCTTATATTGCCAGCATTCGCAACTATCTTAGCTTCTTCTTCGTTATTTTTTGCATTTAATACATTATGCTTAACATTGCTTTTACTCAACAAATTGCTTAATAACTCTGACTTTTCTATTGATGTAGTCCCTATTAGTACTGGTTGGCCTTTTATATTGCTTTGTTTTGCTTCTTCTACAATAGCATTATATTTCTGTTCACAATTAACATATATTCTATCTTTTTTGTCACACCTCTTACTTTTTTTATTCATTGGAACTTCTCTTACTTCTAATAAATATATATCATTAAACTCTTTCTCAGATTCTTTAGCTGTACCTGTCATTCCTGATATTTTTTTGTACATTTTAAAATAATTTTGAGTTGTAATACTTGCAAGCATTTTTGAACTTTCTTTTATTTCTATATTTTCTTTAGCTTCTACCGCTTCATGTAAACCATTTGTATATTTCTTTCCATACATTATTCTTCCTGTAAATTTATCTATTAGTAGTATTTTATCATCTTTTATAATATAATCTTCATTTAATCTCAAAATCTTATTAGCTCTTAGTGCTTGTCTAATATAATTTATTATCTCTATATTTTTAGTTTCATATAAATTTTTTAGTCCATATTCTTTTTCGGCTTTCTTTACTCCTTTTAGAGTCAAATCTACGTTCTTATATGCATCATATACTACATAATCATATTTTTCTATTTCTTCCACTTGCTTTTTATTTTTTACTTCCTCTTTTAATACTGTAATTCCATTTAATTTTTTTACAAATTCATCTGCTTTTATATATGGTGCTGAATCAACCTTTATCTTTTTTTCAGATATTATCATTGGCGTTTGAGCCTCATCTAAAAGTATACTATCTGCCTCATCTATAATAGCACAATTTAAACTTCTTTGTACTAATTCTTCCTTGTCATATGCTATGTTATCTCTTAAATAGTCAAAACCAAACTCAGTATTTGTACCATATGTAACATCTTTTTTATATGCTTCTTTTCTTTCTTTTTTATCCATTTCATGATATATTAGACCTACAGTTAATCCCAAAAATTCTAAAATTTTTCCTACCACATTAAAGTCTCTTTTAGCCAAGTATTCATTTGTTGTAATCATATGCACCCCTTTTCCAGTAAGTGCATTTAAATAAGCAGGTAGCCCTTGTATAAGAGTCTTTCCCTCACCTGCTTTTACTTCTGCAATTTTTCTTTGGTTTAAATAAAATCCTCCTATTATTTGTACATCGTACAATCTTTTTCCAGTAACTCTTTTTGTTCCCTCTCTTACAAGTGCATATGCTTCTGGTAATATTTGCGACAATGTTTTTTTATTTTCTAATAAAACCTGTTTAAATTCAGTAGTTTTTTCTTTCAATTCATCATCACTATACTTCATATATTTTGCTTCTAAAGAATTTACTATTTTTACTACTTTTCGTGTTTTCAATATTACTATCCTTTCTTAAATGCAAAACAGATAATAAAAATTATCTGTTTTGCAATCTTTTCTATTTTTCAAGAATTAAAAGTCTTTCTACATATTCTTTTAGTGAATTTGCATGTTTTACATCGTTTCCTCTATTTATTTCTTTTGGTTGTTCTGATAGTCTTAATCCATAAAAATATTTATCTGGAATTCCTTTAAATTCATCCTTTGAAACTAATTTTCTATCATCTTTTACAAATTTCATATTTTCTATTTTATATAAATTATTTAATCTTAATGATGTAAGTATTCCATTTGCAAATAAATTCATATGATAATCTGTTATTATATTGTAATAATTTACTTCTTCTTTTACTACTTTTCTTTCTATTAATTTTGATGTTGTTCCATCAGACATAAACGTTGTTGTTCCTATAGGTGTATCTTCTTCATTCATAGTATAAGTAAATTTTTGTGAATCTACATTAAATATTCTATGATCTGCTACAGTTTTTAATTCTACACCATTATCAAACTTTACTAAATTATATTCTTTCGAAACTTGAACCTTTTTTATCCACAATGGTTTTGCAGATGAAAAACATCCTTTATCAAAATCCCATACTAGTAGTTCATCACTATATTCTATATCTTCTACTGCTTTTTCAGTCCTATCTGCTAGCATTATCATTGTTCCTTCTACAAAACAAGCGTTATGAATATAAACGTAAAATTCATCTGTATCTGTTGAGCCATCTTCAAAAGTAAACTCTACTTTCGCTTTTGCTGTATCTATTGCACTAGCATTTGTAGCAAGAGTTACCTCTCCATTATTATTAATATTTATTTGATAGGCTGTATAATCACTTTCACCATCTAGCCAAGTCCATTTCGTAATTTCTGCTTTCGCAATCTTTGTACTTCCTTCATATGTGTATAAAGTATCTCCTATATTATATCTTCCGCAATTTTACCCATGCTGGATATTCTCTGACATAATTGCCACCTCCAATACTCATAACTTTAGAATACAATGGATCTTCCATAAGTTCTTCTACACTATTTACATATCTCCAAGGAGATGAGTCTCCTCCTGTCTCCGAATTATAAGACAGCATGCAAATATACTTTCCCTCTAATTTATTTTTTATATAACTACTTAGCTTTGCATATATTATTACATCTTCTGTTAACTTATCTCCAGCATTAGCAATTTGAGTGCAAGATTCATCATAATACCATCCATCAAATCTTTTATTTTCCACTGTTGGATTTAATAATGGATATTCTAAGTTTTCTCCTTCTATTTCTTCATATATTTCTCCATTTACCATAAATGATGCCTTAAAATTTCCCCATTTTGCATACAGTGTTATATCTCCAGATATTAAATCTCCTTCATGAGCCTCTTTTTTTGTTCCTACATCATAATACCATCCTTGAAATGAGCCTTCTGTACTTGTTGGATTTATTTTTGGAAATCTTACTGTATCTGCCCAAATAGTTCTATAAGTAGTACCATTAGCCGTATAGGTTAATATATATAATACTGTCATTGCTAATACTCCAAGCTCTGCAAGCCACTGCTTTTCGTCTTTTGTTACATAATCTGGATTATATCTTAATTCATTGTTTTGTATTACATACTTTTTAGCTTCTTCATCATCTATTCCACCTAAAATTGCCTTCATTTGTTCAGGATCTCTTACATTTACATCTAGCTCTTCTCCTTCTTGTCTATTCATTTCTTGTGTTAACACATATGACTCAACTTTTCCTTTATATACTTCGATTTTACTTGAAAAAGCTGCTGTTTCAGTAGAATCCATAACTCCATCTGTATTAAATATTGTAGTAATTGAAACACCTGCTAAAATTAATATAACTACAATAGTTACAACTAATGCTATTAAAGTTATACCATTATTCTTTTTTGGCATTTTTTCTCACCTTTCTTTTGTTTATATATATTATTTCTTAATATTTATCTTATCAAAATTAAGTATTTGCAGTCAACAATATTTTTAACATTTTACATATTTTTTGTTTTTTAGGGAAAAAATATTCATAAATAATATTTTGTAGGAGTAAAAAATGAATAAAATATTTTCTAATTTAAAAAAGCTTTTTTATCCAACCAATAATCATAAATATGAATTTTCATTACCAGATAATGATACTAAAACAAATGAAATCGTTAATGATGAAATAAATTCTAAAAACGATCCCAAAAATATTTTTCCGGTATTAAATATAAATATGGATTTTCTAAAAACAAAGTATAATTTATTAATTAATAGTGATATATCTGTTAGAGAATTTATACTTAATGCTAGAAACAAACAATATAATGCATTTCTAATTTATATAGATGGTATGGTAGATACAAATATAATTAATGATTTTGTTTTAGAGCCACTTATGCTTAGAAACAGAGCTAATACCTATAGTGGAGATGAAACTAGGATAGTTTCAGAAGCTGTTTCTAATAATATTACTATAAGAAGAGTACGAAAATTTGATTTAGTAGATTATATATATAACTCATTAGTTCCTCAAAATTCCGTAAAAAAACATACTGCTTTTAAAGATGTAATTTCCGATATTAATATGGGCAATTGTTTATTATTTGTTGATACAATTGCTACTGCTTTTAGTATAGATGCTAAAGGCTTTAAACAAAGAAGTATTGAATCACCCAAAAATGAAACTGTAATTCGTGGTTCTCAAGAAGCTTTTACAGAAGTAATTCGTACAAATACATCTATGATTAGAAGACTAATTAATAATGAAAATTTAGTTATAGAAAATATAAGTTTAGGAAAAATAAGTCAAACTAAATGTGCAGTTTGCTATATGAAAGATATTGCAAATGATGATTTAGTTGCAGAAGTAAAATATAGATTAAATAACTTAGATATTGATAGTATAACAGCATCTAGTCAGTTAGAACAATTAATAGAAGATAATAGTAAATCAAGCTTACCTCAAATTCTTTCTACAGAAAGACCAGACAAAGCTGCAAATTACTTACTTGCTGGTAGAGTTGTTATTATTGTAAATGGCTCTCCTTATGTTCTTATTATGCCATGCGTATTTGTAGATTTTCTTTCTTCTCCAGAAGATGCAAATCTAAAATATCAATATGCTAATTTATTAAAACTAGTTAGAGCTATTGCACTTTTTATAACATTATTACTTCCTGGCTTATATGTTGCAATTACAAATTTTCACCAGGAAATTATACCCACAGAATTGCTTTTTGCTATTGTTGCATCAAGAGAATCTGTCCCTTTCCCAATTATTGTTGAAATTATCGCAATGGAAATATCCTTTGAGTTAATTAGAGAAGCTAGTCTTAGAGTTCCCTCTCCAATTGGTACAACAATAGGAATTATTGGAGCATTAATATTGGGACAAGCTGCAGTAGAAGCAAGTATTGTAAGTCCTATACTAATCATAATTATTGCTATTACTGGAATAACATCTTTTGCAATTCCCGATTTTTACCTAAGCTTCCATTTAAGAATTGCAAGATTTGCTTATATAATAGCTGGATTTTTAATTGGATTTTTAGGCATTGGTATCGCACTTTTTATTCATTTAATAATACTTTGCTCTTTAAAATCATTTGGAGTTTCTTATCTTTCTCCATATATTCCTAAAACTGCCAAAAATGGTAAAGCATATTTTTTACCACCATTATGGAATAGAGAAAAAAGATCTGATTTTTTAAATACTAAAAGACCTTATAGTCAACATCGTATTAGTATGAAATGGAAATATCCAAAGGAGGATTAAATGGAAAATAAGAAAATTGGAAATTTTCAAGCAATAGCATTAATATTAATAATAATTGTCAATCACTTATTACTTGGAACTCCTAAAAATTTAATAGCTCAAACTGGTACTGGCACCATATTAAATATGATATATGTTTTCTTCCTTAGTATCATTTTTGTTTTTATATTAGTAAAATTATTTAATAACTTTAAAGGAAAAGACATTCTAGATGTTTCTGAATTCTTAGGTGGAAAAATCTTAAAAGTAATAGTTGGAATAATTTTTATTGTATATTTTTCTCTAATTTTATCTACTACTATTAGAGTTATTGTACAGAATTTACAGATTATATATTTTGATAATCTTCATATTTGTTTATTAACACTTATAATTCTTTCCACAATAGCAATAGTATATAAATTTGGTAGCTCTACAGTTATTAGATGTAATTCTATTATAGCACCTATTGCTGCTGTCGCAATTTTAATTATCGCCTTTTCAAATATAAGCGACTTTTCATTAGATAGAATATACCCTATATTAGGCTTTGGTGCTAAAGAATTATTTATAACTGGTGCTTCTAACATTTTTGCATATAGCGGTCTTGCCATTCTATTTTTTATTATGCCAATGCTTAAAGATACTAATGATTATAAAAAAATAGCATTCACAGCAAACATTACAATTGGAATTTTAATTGTTGCAAGTATTACTTCTATTGTTTTGTCGTTTCCATTTATAGATAGAACAAGTAATATTTCTTCATTATATATGGAATCAAGAGATATTAGTTATTGGCAATCCTCTCAAAGAATAGATGGTATATTTGTATTTAGTTGGATATTAGCATTGCTTTCTTATATTTCTGTAGCATTATTTTTTATTGTTACAATTTTCAGAAAACTTACACATGCCAAAAAAGAGTTTCCTGTTGTATTAGCTTTCATAAACATTATATATGGTGTAACACTAATACCAAAAAGTATAGAAACTGTAAGATTTTTAGAAGAGGTAGTTTTTAAATATGCCAATATATCTCTTATAATTGTCACCGGTCTTATACTTATGATACTTGCAAATATTAAATACTATTTTCAAAATGCAAAACATAAAAAGGAGGTTTCTATTAATAATGCTCAATAAAAAAATAGCAATGATTTTAATATTACTTATTTTTATGACTGTTTTAACAGGATGTTCTTCTAATAATATTGATAGACTCACTTATGCGATTGCTATTGGAATAGATGTAGGTAGTAATGATGAAATGAAATTAAGTCTACAATTTTCAATTCCTAGTAATAGTTCTTCAAACAGTTCATCTTCTTCGCAATCTTCTGAAGCTACTATTTATTCTGTAGAATGTAGTGATTTTAATGATGGAATAAATTTGCTTAATAATTATGTTAGTAAAAAAATTAATTTATCACATACAAGAGTTGTAGTTTTTTCTGAAGAATTTGCTGTTGGTGGAATTTCTGATACAATATATACTTTAATTAATTCTGTTCAGATTCGCCCTACTGCTAACATTATTGTATCTAAATGTAGTGCTAGAGAATTTTTAGATGGTGCTAAATCTGAACTTGAAAAACTATCTGCAAGATATTATGAATCTATACCTGTTTCTAGTGAATATACTGGATATACAGAGAATATTTCTATAAGTAAATTTTTCTATGATTTGCAAAATACTAGAAAAACTGCATCTGCAATACTAGGTGCTATCAATAATTCTAGTACACATACTAATTCAAATTCCAAGCAGGAATCTGGAACATATTATGCTGGTCAAACACCAATAAAGACAGAATCATCTGGTATAGAAAATACTGGTATAGCAGTATTTAATGGTGACAAATTAATTGGCGAACTAAATAATATAGAAACCATTTGTCATTTAATGTGTACAGATAATCTAAAATATTGTAATGTTACTATTCCAAATCCTCTTGGTGTATCTGATACTATAGATTTACGTTTAAGCAGTAGATCTAATGTAAAGAAAAATATAAATATAGTAAATGGTAATCCTTATATTGAATTAGAGTTTGATATAAATTGTCAAATTTTATCTATGACTGCTCATACAGATTATTTTTCTGATGAAAACTTAGAAAAAATACAAACTAAACTTAACCAATATATAGAAAGAAATATGATAAATTATTTATATAAAACTTCTAAAGATTTGAAGTCTGACATTAATGCTTTTGGAAAAGAGGCACGAAATGACTTTTTAACAATGGATGAATTTGAAAGTTATGATTGGCTAGAATATTATTC
>JAGHJM010000011.1 GCA_017886645.1 Clostridia bacterium | reverse complement strand
CGTAGTGGTCGTCAAGGAGATCCAGGTGAATCTAGATTCTATTTAAGTCTAGATGATGATTTAATGAAAATATTTGGTGGACAAGTTATTACTAAAGTATACAATACATTAGGGGCAGATGATGATATGCCTATAGAATCAAAACTTATAAGTAAAGCGGTAGAAAATGCCCAAAAGAAAGTTGAAGGAAGAAACTTTAGTACAAGAAAACATGTTTTACAATATGATGACGTAATGAATGCACAAAGAACAATTATTTATGCACAAAGACGTGAAGTATTAGACGGAGAAAATATAAGACAAAATATAATAAATATGATAGATTCTGTTATAGATGATATAGTAGATACATATTGTCAAGATCCTATGAATATTCAAAGAGAAGCTTTAGAGCAAGAAGTAGAAACAGAGTTAGGTATTACAAAGATTGACGCTTTTGATAAGAGTAAAGTTCATGCAGATGATATAAGAGATGAGTTGAAGAAAAAAGCATTATCTTTATATGAAGAGAAAGAACAATATATTGGCGAAAACCAAATGAGAGAATTAGAGAGAGTTGTTGTTCTAAGAGTAGTTGACAACCTATGGATGGACCATATTGATAATATGGACGAATTAAAAGATGGAATTGTACTTCGTGCATATGGTCAAAAAGATCCAGTTGTAGCATATAGAACAGAAGGTTCTGAAATGTTTGATCAAATGGTTTATGAAATAAAAGCAGATGTTGTAAAAATGTTGATGAATGCTAGAAAAAGAGAAAACGGAGTTACTAGACAAGAAACAGTAAAAATTACTGATGCAACTTTAGCAGATTCAGTTATAAATAATGCAGAAAAACATAAAGGGACAGCTCCAAATATAGGAAATATTCCAATTGTTAATAAAGGACCAAAGGTAGGTAGAAATGACCCATGTCCATGTGGTTCGGGAAAGAAATATAATAACTGTTGTGGTAAAAACCAGTAATATCAATGGGTATATGGATTTCTAATTACGTATTAATTGACAAAGTAAAATTACGTAGTATATTAATAAAAAACTTATAGCAGGTTATTTAAATTTTTAAAATAACCTGCTATAATAATTATGATGCTAATAGCAATATTTATTTAAATCTATTGTCTTTTGTGGGATGGAGGTCAAATCAATGAAAAAGCATCGTGGAATACTAAAGGCAAAATCACAAATAATAAAAAAAGAAGCAGATAAAACAAGGACTATTCATTCAAAAGATTTAGGAGACCCTAATCGGAATTTAGAAAAGGATTTTGTATTAAAGGGACACTTCTTTCCTCAGGATGATATTTTTCCGGCTGATTAACATTGTATAGTGGAAAGCAAAGTATTAGTTTTAAATAAGACTAGTACTTTGCTTTTTATAAACTACACCAAACTCTATTAAAATACGTATAAAGTTCATTTGATAATTCGCATATTATATGGTATACTTATAATATGCAACGTTATGTTAACATCATGTTTTAGGTCAGTAAAATGTGATAAATTATTTCTTGAAAATGGAGGAAATAATATGATAATGTCAAAAGAAGAGCAGCTTTTAAACTGCAAATGGGAAAATAAAATCGCGTGCAAAAAATGTGGAGGAAAATGCTGTCAAAGAACTGCATGTGAAGCGTCTCCATACGACTTTGACTGTGACCGGACTAAGATGGTTGCAGCATTAGCAACCGGAAACTATTCAATAGATTTGATACCAGATAAAGGTCGCAGAGTATTTAAAACGCTGGGAAGCATGTGGACGTTAGATGTTGATTTTCTAATGCATTCGCACGAAACAACATTTTTTATGAGACCGAGGAATCAAGGTCAACTGATAGTAGATATAATCCATATAGGAAATGAGCTCTCGCCATGTGTATTTTGGAGTAGGGCAAATGGTTGCAGACTGCCATACGAAGAACGTCCTAAATATGGTAGAGGTATTATTCCAGTAGCACCTGGCATTTGTGAAAATGTTTTCGATACCCATACAATGTTACTTTCAGAATGGCATCCATATAAAGAATTCATGTACCAGATGCTAAAAAAATATTTTGACCAAGATTGGTACAGACCTTTAGGATTTACTATTCGGTGAAAGAAAAAAAGGAATGTCGTCTGATCACGGCATTTCTTTTTTTAGTAATACCGTGAAAGGAAATATATAATAAGTTATTCTACATAAAAGTGGAATAATTTTCTTTTTTATGATATGATAAACGAAAAGTTAATTATTGAAAATAAGATATACTATTGAAAAAGAAAATCGTAATATAATTATATTTAATTGGAAGGATGTGATAACGTGATAGAATTAGAAGAAAATATTTCTAAATTATATGAATTATCAGAGAGATTACAAAAAATAGGTGATTCACTTTGATGTGGCTAATAAGGAAAAAGAATTAGCAGAATTAGAAAAGCGAACTACATCAAATGAATTTTGGAATAACACCGAAAATAGTTCTAAAGTTTTGAAAAAAATTACTAGTTTAAAAAATAAAGTAAATAATTTTAAAAAAGTAAATTCAGAACTAGAAAATTTAAAAGATATGAATGAATTATTGCAAACAGAAAATGACGAAGAACTTACGAAAGAACTTCTAAATAATACTTCCATGTTAGAAAAAGAAATTGATAAATTAGAAGTAACTACGCTTTTATCGGAAAAATATGACATAAATAATGCAATTGTAACTATTCACCCAGGTGCTGGAGGTACAGAAGCGCAAGACTGGGCAGAAATGCTTTATAGAATGTATTCTAGATGGGCAAATGCTAATGGATATGAAATTAAAGAATTAGACTATTTAGATGGGGAAGAGGCAGGATTAAAAAGTGTGACATTTCTAGTAATAGGGGAGTATGCATATGGATATTTAAAAGGAGAAATGGGAGTACATAGATTAGTGCGCATTTCACCTTTTGATGCCGGAGGAAGAAGACATACCTCTTTTGCATCTGTTGAAATATTGCCAGAAATAGCAGAAGATATAGAAGTAGATATTAACCCAGATGATTTACGTGTTGATACTTATAGGGCATCTGGAGCAGGAGGGCAACATATAAATAAAACTTCATCTGCCGTAAGAATTACACATATTCCAACTAATATAGTAGTAGCATGTCAATCTGAACGTTCTCAAATTCAAAATAGGGAAACTGCTATGAATATGCTAAAATCTAAACTTATAAATTTAAAGGAAAAAGAGCAAAAGGAAAAAATAGAAGATTTAAAAGGTGTACAAATGGACATAGCATGGGGAAGTCAGATAAGATCATATGTATTTTGCCCATACACACTTGTAAAAGACCATAGAACGAATTATGAAGTTGGAAATGTTCAGGCTGTTATGGATGGAGATTTAAACGGATTTATGGATGCATATTTAAAATATATTGCTAATAATAAAAGTTAATATATAAAACACAAGCATATTTTTCAAATTACATGCAATTTATGCAAATAATATTAAGAATTTATCGATAAAAAATCACGGTTTAATATAAGATTAATAAAATATAATATAGTATTTTTATAATTAAATTTACTATATTATATTTTTTTATTGGGTGTATTTTATGGATACAATAGTTTTAAAATTTGGAGGAAGTTCTTTAACAAATGATGAGAATTTAAAAATGGTGGCAGAAAAGATAATTGATTACTATAACTCTAATAATAGAGTAGTCGTAATTTTATCTGCTCAAGGAAAAACAACTGATAAGTTAATAGGAGAAGCAAAATCTTTATCCGAAAATCCAAATAAAAGAGAATTAGATTCTCTTTTAAGTGTTGGAGAACAAATATCTAGCACTAAAATGTCAATATTACTTAATTCTATGGGATATCAAGCAATTTCTTTACTTGGGTGGCAAGTAGGAATTTTAACAGATGATGCATATTCAGATGCTAAAATTGAAAAAATAGATAGCTATAGAATAGAAAAAGAATTAAATGAAGGTAAGATAGTAATTGTAGCAGGCTTTCAAGGAATTAACAAAGATAATAATATTACTACATTAGGAAGAGGAGGATCAGATACAACGGCAGTAGCAATAGCAGCAATATTAAAAGCTAATCATTGTTATATTTATTCAGATGTAGAAGGTGTATATACAGCAGATCCTAAAAAAATAGAAAATGCTAAGCAATTAGACGAAATTTCTTATGAAGAAATGAGAGAAATATCAGGGGAAGGAGCAAAGGTACTCCATAATAGATGCGTTACAATAGCCGAGAAATATAATATTCCAATAGAAACAAAATCAACGTTTAATAGTAGAAAAGGAACCATTATTAGTAATAGATTTGAAGGTAAAACAATAAAAAGTATAGTGAGAAACAAAAATTTAAATAGAGTGTCTATTATAGGTTATGGGTGTAGTTATGACAATGAAATATTAAATAAAATATTTAAGTTTATTATAAGAAAGGATTTAAAAGTTTTTAGTATTAATATTGATGAATGTAAAATAACAATTAATTTTAAACAAGATATATCTGATAGTATATTACAAGAATTTCATGATGTTTTGTTCTAAAAACTAATATGGTTGAATATAATTTACAGTAGATGTTTATTAAACAAAGGAGCTGATAAAATATGGCAATTGACTTAAGAAAAGATAATAGTATTCAACCAAGTAATATTATTCAAAATATTGTTTTAGAAAATAGAGAGAAGTTAAGTATATCTGGAGTACAGGATGTTCTTAGCTTCGATGATCAAATTGTTATTTTAGAAACAGAGCTTGGATTACTTACAATTAAAGGTGAAGATTTAAGAATTAATAAATTAAGTCTAGATACTTCTGAAATAATAGTTAACGGAAATATAATGCAAATAGCCTATAGTGAAAATGAAATGCAGAAAAAAAGTGAAGGCTTATTCTCTAAAATATTTAAATAGAAATAGGTGATACTTTTGGAACAATTGTATAGTTTTTTTATATTTTTTATTATAGGAATTATTATATCTATACTATTCGATATTTTTAGAATATTGAGAAAAAGTTTTAAAACTCCAGATTTTATTACATATTTAGAAGATATTATTTTTTGGGTATTAACAGGACTTATAGTATTATATGCTATATTTAAATTTAATAATGGAGAAATTAGAAGCTTTATTTTCGTGGGGATTATTGTAGGAATTTTAGTTTATATATTTACAATTAGCAAATATATTGTAAAGTATGGAGCCAAAATATTGTTATTTATAAAGAAAATTCTAATGTATCCAATTATGAAATTAGTAGAATTATTTAAGAAAATATATAGTATTTTTGATAAAATATTAATTCGACCTTTTACAAGATTTTTATTTAATATGAAAAATAAAATGTCAAAAATATCGTTAAAAAATGTAAAATATGTAATAAAAAAGAAGGATTTTAAAAAGATGTGTAGAAAAAGATAATTATAGAATATTTCTGAACCAAGGAGATCTCATGAAAACAAAAGTTATAAAAAGAATAGTAATTATTGCTATTTTAATATATGCTGTATATACATTTATTTCTCAACAAAGAATTTTAAACGTATATGCTGCAGAAGCTGAACAATATAACATTCAAATTGAAGAAGAAAAAGAAGTTAAGCAAGAGCTTGCAGACACAAAAGAACACTTAAATTCATCTGAATATATAGAAGATGTTGCTAGAGAAGAACTAGATATGTATTTACCAAATGAAAAAGTTTATATAGATATCAGTAAATAAATATATAAGAGGGATACTAATCCCCTTATATATTATTGTTTTCTTTTTTATATTATTTCTTTAATTTTTTTCTTAAAAAATCTCAAAATAAAATACAAATTAATTATATATGATGGGGGAAAGTATGGAAAATTATACGTTAGTTGAATTACGCCAAATGGCAAAAGAAAAGGGCATAAAAAATGTCTCTAAATTGAAAAAGGAGGAACTTATAAGTTTATTATCACAGGATTCATCTACTATAGATAGTGAAAACGAAGATATTTCTGTTGAAGAAGAAAATATTCCTAATCAAATTTCACAATCTCAGGATGGATATAAACTTACAAACAGTGATGACCAAATAGTAGAAGGAATACTAGAAGTCATGCCTGATGGATATGGTTTTTTAAGAGGAAAAAACTACTTATCTAGTCCTAAAGATGTATATATATCACCTGTCCAAATAAGAAGATTTAAATTAGATAAAGGTGACAAAATAAAGGGAATTGCAAGAATTCCAAAAGACACAGAAAAAGATAGATTCCCAGCATTAATTTATGTTGGGGAAGTTAATGGAGAAGCTCCTGAAAAAGCATATAGAAGAATAAAATTTGATGATTTAGTTCCTATATATCCAAATGAAAGAATAAAGTTAGAAACTATTCCTACAGAATATGCAATGAGAATAATAGATTTAATTTCACCAATTGGAAAAGGTCAAAGAGGTATGATTGTTGCTCCTCCAAAAGTAGGTAAAACAACATTAATAAAAAAGATTGCAAATAGTATTTCTACAAATAATCCAGAGATTGAATTAATAGTTTTATTAATAGATGAAAGACCAGAAGAAGTTACTGACATGATAAGATCTATAAAAGGTGAAGTAATATATTCAACTTTTGACGAACTACCTGAACATCATGTTAAAGTTGCAGAAATGGTTTTAGAAAGAGCAAAAAGACTAACAGAGCATGGTAAAGATGTTGTTGTATTATTAGACAGTATTACTAGACTTGCAAGGGCTTATAACTTAGTTATACCTTCTTCTGGTAGAACCTTATCAGGTGGACTTGACCCAAGTGCATTACATAAACCTAAAAAATTCTTTGGAGCAGCTAGAAACATTGAAAATGGCGGGAGTTTAACTATTTTAGCTACCGCATTAATAGAAACAGGAAGCAGAATGGATGATGTTATATTTGAAGAATTTAAGGGTACTGGGAATATGGAAGTACATTTGGATAAGAAGCTATCAGAGAAAAGAATCTTTCCAGCTATTGATATAAATAAATCTGGTACAAGAAGAGAAGAACTTTTACTAACTTCAAAAGAATTAGAAACTGTATTTGCTTTAAGAAAAGCTATGTCATCAATGTCTGTTGCTGAAGTTACAGAGGAACTAATTAATGAGATGGTTGTAACTAAAAATAATAATGAATTTATTGAAAAAATGTCAATATTTTTAAAAAATATAAAATAAATTATAGATATTAGAGCTTGTATTTAAAATTGTACAAGCTTTTTAATTATTTAATTAATTTGTTAGACTTTTTTTTAATCATGTGATATTATATGTAATAGTAATTTTATTATGGGAGCGAGAGGAAAGATGGAACACTGGAGTGTTGATGAATATAAAGAATTTACTAATAAGTCCAAAAAAAAGAGTAAATATAGATCATACAAAGTATCAGTTGATGGACATACATTTGATAGTCAGAAAGAAGCAGACTATTATTGTGAATTAAAATTAAAAGTAAAAGCAAATGAGATAAAAGGATTTTGTTTACAACCAACTTTTATATTGGCACCTGGTTTAAAATATAAGGCTGATTTTATAGTATTTAATAATGATAATACAAATGAAATTATAGATGTAAAAGGCTTTAAAACTAAAGAATATATTGCAAAGAAAAAAGTTTTTGAAGATAAATATAATTTAAAGATAAAGGAAATATAAAAATTAAAATAATCTCATAAATTACTATTATTAGATATTTATGAGATTATTTCTATTAAAAATATTTTAATTTTATAAAATATTTTTATTGACATTCTTTTAAAAATAGGGTATAAGATAGATATATAGATTAAGTCTATTATTTTTTTAGTACACGCAATTGCACAAAATCAAAGTTTTGTGCAATAAGGTATAGGGGCAAAAATATATAACCACATACATGGCTATTTCTTGTAATCCTTGCTATTAGCCTTATATAGAGCTTTTATACTCGTTTATTTAGACTAATAAAACTATATTACTTTCTTATAAAATCCCCTTAAAACTGATTCTGAAGCCTCATTATTTTGGTTGGATTTTTTTTCATTATTGTAACCAGTTTTTTTATTCAAAAAAATTATAAGATTTTTATTTTTTCTTTAAATTTTCTAAAAACCTTATATTTTAGTATTTTGCCTATTTTTACAGACAACAAACTATATGTCCAAAAAATAAAAACGCCTTAAAATCGATTCTCGTGCGTCATATTTTTGGCACTTTTCTTATAATTATTATATCTCTTGCTATATATTAAAATTTGCATATATATATCATATACTATAGTATTTTTTTATTATTTCTATAATTATCAGACTTTTATAGAACTTTAAATAAATTACTTATAATTATAGACGAAATTTTATTACTTCATTATTAAATTGCCTTAAAAACGATTTTAGAGCCTCGTAAATATATTACTAATATTCAATTTAAAAATATAAATTATAATAAATATCATTATAAAAATATTATATTAATAGTTATTAAATATTCTAAATTTTATAT
>JAGHJM010000103.1 GCA_017886645.1 Clostridia bacterium | reverse complement strand
TCTTTTAATTCTTTTTTACTTTTTTCTAATTGATCTTTCTGTTCTCTTGTCATTTGTCCCTCCTTGCATTTATTTTTCTTTTAATAATAACTCTAAATATTTTAGCTTTTGCTTGCTGTCACTCACATGAGTTGCTATTCTTGATTTACTTATACTATGCCCGCTCTATCATACTTGTTATATCTTCTTCTACTATGTCATTTGCATCTATCCAGTTATAGAGTGCTTTCTCTAGTTTTTCTTCTTTTGATATTTTCATATTATCACTCCTGTTTTAATATTACTTTATTTGTATCTAGATCTATCTTAGAGTTTAGAAGATTATAAACATCTTCTACTTCATGCATTTCTACTTTATCATCTTTTAGACAATGTATTTTTTTGTTATATGAAGATATTAAAAATGGACATTTAGCACAGCCTTCTAAACTATCACAAATTTCATCTACTTCACTCATTTTTAAGTCTCTAATTAATTTTATATTACTCATAGTTATTCTCCTTTTTCTAATAATTCTGGATTATCATATATATTGCCTATTTTTTCTACTCTTGCATTTCCCTCAATGCCAACTATAGCAGGAAAACATCTTAATAATTCCCATTTAATTTCTTTTTCAGCTTTTAAATAAAAAGCTCCTTCAATAAAATCTACATACATAATCTTTTTTAAACCAAATGTTTTTCTTATATCTTCATTGACTTTTACTATATCTCCCTCGTATATTTCTTTTCCATTTTTATCTTTTAGTCCGTGTATATTGCATTAAAATCATATCTTCTGTATCAAAATAATCACTATACATTGTTGTTCTTATCATTGGTTGCCCATTATAACTATCCTCATAATCTAATTCTTGTACTTCTAGCATTTCTTTATTTTCAGTGTCCCAACATCTAAATTTTATATCTCTCATACTTCCTCCTAACTTTTATAAAATAGTTCTATTTTTATACTTTTTTAATAAACTTGTACTACTTTTTTATATTAAGTTTGTTATTTTATCTTTTATCTACTATATATTTATCATTTATTTCTTTAAATAAATCTAGCACTTTATATTTGTTATCATACTTGCAATATTTTTCTATTAATTCTAGTAAAGCATAGTTTTCATCTTTACATTCTTCGTATTCTTCTCTGTAATCATATTCTTTATTTATTGTTTTTACTGTTTCTTCTTTCGTGTATACATTACTCTCTAAGTTTGCTAATTGATTATTAATAATAGATATTCTGTTACTATTCATTGTAATTTCATCCCATTGCGGTTTTAAATCTTCTCTTAAGTCTTTTATACTTTTATTAATTTCTTTTTGTGTCGCAATTAATAATTCTAATGATTTTGTTATCTTAAACATTCTATTCTCCTTTCACTTTATAGCAATTTTCATTATACTGTTCTTTAGTTAGTATTGTTTTTATATCTTCGTTATATTGTGCTACTGGTATACTAAATCCGCTTCTATCAATTCCATGTGCTTTATGAACTAATATCCCCCATGTAGTTTCATTAATTAAATATCCATTTACTATATCCCCTACTTCAATTAAGTCTTTTATGTTTTTACTGTGTTTTACTATATTTTCTTTTCTTAAGTAAAAACTATAATTGTCTCCATGTGCTCTTACTATATAAACTTCTCTGCTTATATCACTTTTTCTTATTCTTTTTATTTTATAAATGTATCCTCTGTTAG
>JAGHJM010000010.1 GCA_017886645.1 Clostridia bacterium | reverse complement strand
GCAGCTTCTATATATATTTTCATATTTTCTTTTACTTTTGTTTGTCCTATATATTCATTAAGATATTTGGGTCTTAAAGTATTTTCCATTCTTTCTTCCATATTATTTTCTAGTTCTGGGCTAACAATTCTGTCTTCTTCCATAATTCCTCCAAATTTTAATGTTCTATTTATTTTTAGGGTCTGGCTTTATTATTTCTACGCTATAGTCTATAAATAATCCACTTTCTATAACTCCAACTATTGATTTTATATCTTCTTCTAATCCATCATATATTTCTATAAATTTTGTATCTAAAATAACATTGGCATTTTCTGTAATAACAGGTCCATCTTTCTTTTCAGCTTTTCTTAAAACAATTTCAGTTGCTCCCAAATCCTCTAGTGCTTCTTTTACACTATTTACTGCATCTGGTAGTACTTCAATCGGAACAACAACATCACTTTCGCCAAATTCCTCTACAATTTTACTATTGTCAACTAATATATATGTTATTCCTGCATTAACCATATTTAATTTTTCTTTAAGCATTGCTGCACCTCTACCTTTTATAAGCCAATTTTGATTATTTACTTTGTCTGCTCCATCAAATCCCCAATCTGGCTTATATTCTAATATACTAGCCGTTGGTATTTTTAATTCTTTACATAAATTTCTTATTTCATAAGAAGTTGGAATTGCTATAATATTTATGTTTTCTTCTTCTATTTTCTTTGCAATTTCTATAGCAGCTATATATGATGTAGAACCAGATCCAAATCCAATTACATCTCCATCCTTAACTTTTTCTGCTACTTTTCTTGCCACTTCAATTTTTTCTTCCTTATTAGTTATATTTCTTGGAATAATATCACCAAAAATATTATTTAACCATTCCATACTTTTTCCTCCTTAATCATTTTTTATTATTCAAATTTTATTTAAAAAATACAACATATAATGCTAAATATAAATGTTCTTACTAAAACTTCTAAGAACAATCTATATAAATACATTTTTATACCAATTGCATTTATATCATCATATCCTGTAATAATTACTTCTATTTCTTTATCTGTAATCAATTTACTTTTTTCCATATATTCTTTTGCTACATATTTTGCTTTTACCATTGCCTCACTTTCCAAATAGGCTCGTACAATGTAATATATAAGACCTGAAAAAACAAGTGTTACTAACCATATCATCCCATTTATTACATTAAATAATTTTAAAATAATTAAAATTATAAAAAATAAATTATATAAATTAGTATATATAAAATTAAACAATAACACTGCTTTATCTTGAACAGAATGTATACATTCATGGGCAATAGTTTGAACACGAGTAAAAGTATTTTTTATATTAGCAATTATAATGCTATCTGTTAATACTACATATACACTTGTTGTATCCTTTGGGTTATCGCTTTTCTTTACCTTTGTATGACTATTTTTTAAATTGTTTAAAACTTCTCTTGCTATTTCTTCATTTTCAGGCAGTTTATTTAAAATAGCATTTTTTTCCTTATCAAAAGCTAAATCCTTTAATCTTTTTATATACTTTATTTTTATATTTAAGGCAAATTTTATTATAACTGCTATTATAACTAATATAATACTTATTACTATATATTCCATTACAATACATCCTTTATTGCTTCTGCTATTATTTTGTTTACATCTGCAATCATAATATTAAATTTAACTTCTAAATCAAAATATTCTTTTATTTTTTTATCTTGTACAAGCATTGCATACATTTCTTGTAACTTTTTATTTTTATCTTCACTATCGCCTTTTCCTTGATAATCTAGAAGTTGCACTTCATATCTTAGTTTTTCAAAATCACTTACTTTGTTCTTAGTCTCAGGATTACTAGTTATTTCATCTTTTGCCTTTTTATACTCTTTATACTCATTTGATTCACGAATTTCACCTGCTAAGCGGTTTGCTGTATCATATACATCCATAATAATTCTCCTTTATAAAAATAAACTTGTTATAAAAACTATAACAAGTTTACCATCAAACTATTTATTTGTAAATAATAATTATGCATAAGCATGTCTTTTTCTAAATTTCAATAAGTTTGTTACTTCGTTGTCAGTATTACGAGCTTTATTTGTTTTTCTAGCTTTTTCTTGTGCAATTTGATCTGCTTGTCTTTGAGCCATAGTTTTTGATATAGCAAGCTCATATATGTAATGTGTATCTTGTGCTATTTTTTGCCAGTTAAATTCATCTTTAACTTTGTTTCTTGCATTTTTTGTAACATTCATACATAATTGTGGATCAAACAATAAACTTAATATAGAATCTGCTATAGAGTTTGGATTTCCTGCATAACTTTTCATTCCATTTACTCCATGCTCTACAATTTCATTTAGTCCTCCAACATCAGAAACAACTGTTGGCACTCCTGCAAGCATTGCTTCTAATGCAACAATTCCAAATGGCTCATATGTACTTGGAAATACTGCTACATCTGCACATTTATACATTTTTTGCACTTCTTTTTGATTTAAATATCCTGTAAAATATACTTTATTTGAAAGTCCCATTGCGTTTACTTGTGCTCTTAGTTCGTCAAGCATTCCACCTTTTCCTGCAATAATTAATTTAGAATCATTGTAGTGTGATAATATTTTTGGCATTGCAGAAATTAAATGTTGAACTCCTTTTTCATATACAAGTCTTCCTACGTAAAGTATTATTTTTTCGTTATCCATTGCATATCTTCTTCTAAACTCGTAATCTCTTTCTACTCCACTAAAATTATTTAAATTTACCCCATTTGGTATTACACTAATTTTATCAAAAGGTAGCCCAAATAAGCCTTGAACATGCCCCTTCATATAATTGCTATTTACTATAACTTCTGTTGCCTCATATGTAAGCATCCATTCTGAGTCATTTATATATCTTTGTGTATCATCATGAATTCCAGAATTTCTTCCTGATTCTGTAGCATGTATTGTTGCTACCATTGGTAGATTAAATGATTGTTTTAATGCTTTTGCGGCATATGTAACAAGCCAATCATGGGCATGAATAACATCAAAGCCACCTTCCCTATTTATTACTTCTGTGGCTTTTGCTATTAAATTAAAATTAAGTTGCATAATCCAGTCAATAAAATTATTTGGATGAATTATATAATTATCAACTCTATATACTTCTACTCCTTTATCATTTTCATATTCTGGTGTATTTCCATCTCTATATGTAATAACAGTTACTTCATGTCCGTCTTTAATTAATCTTTTTGACAAATCATGCACTACCCTTGCTATTCCTCCAACTATTCTTGGTGGATATTCCCATGTTAACATTAAAATTTTCATCTACCGTAAGCCCCTTTCCAAATTTTTCCTTCGTTTTTTTTTGTTTCTTTGCATTTTATTTTATACAATTTTTTTACAAAAGTAAACATATTTTTATAAAATTTTTCTTTTATTTTTATAAAATTTTGTATTTTAATTATTTTTTATGTTCACCCCTATTATTCCTCCTACTATCCCCGCCAAAATCCCAGCTCCTATCATAATAAATGAGTTAATTGTTAAACTAAAATCCATAACAATAGCACTAGAAATTATGTATAATACAAGCATATATATTAATCCTACTATAGCACCATTTAATATCCCATTTTGCTTTATTTTCCTAGAGCATAAAAAACTTCCTGCTAATATACTAATAGCAACTATGACTATAATCGTTGGCAAAATAGTACTTTCAGATACATTTGTATATGCCAAAATAGTAGCGAATATTGCTAAAAAAATAATTGACATTATTATAGAAAGTAAACTACCTTTTATTATTCTTAATATATTTTCTTTTAACTTATTTTCTTCTTGGACCATATTTTTTTCCTCCTTTTTTACATTTTTATTCAAGTAATATTGAATTATGCATAATAAAAATTAGAAGGATAATCTTTAAATAAAATAGTACCCATAAAATATACATCGCATAAAAATCACTCTTTTTATACTGTCTATTTTACGGGTACCATTTTATATCCCTCTAATTTTATTTTAAATATAACTCTGGATCTACTTGCTCAGAATTATATAATATCTCAAAATGTAAATGTGGATCATCTGCAATTTCAAATGTTGCAGTATTTCCCACTGTACCTATAGTTTGTCCTTGTTCTACTTCTTCTCCTACAACTACAAATTCAGCAGATAATAAATTTGAATAAACTGTAGTGTATTGATTAGAATGCTCTATCACAATTGTTAAGCCATATCTTGGATCATTTTTTATGGATTTTACAGTTCCTGCTTCTGATGCTTTGACAACTGTTGTCTTATCTGCCTTTATGTCAATTCCATTATGAACTATCCATTCTCCCAAAGTATTTGAATACACTAAATTTGTTTTGGCAAAAGATTTTATTATTTCCCCTTCAACCGGCTTCTGAAAAACTGGATTTGCTACTTCTTTACTAGTTTCTTTGGTTTCTTCTTCCTTTGTTACTTCGCTATTAGTTTCTTGTTCTTCTTTTACATTTTCTTGTTCTACTTGTTCTTCATTGTTATTTGAGTTTTCTTGTTTCACTTCTTCTTCTATTTTACTTGTATTTATAGCTATTTTATCTACAGTATTATTTTCAGTTACTGTATTTTCACTTTCCATTTCATTTTGTACTTCATTTATATTTTTGCCAAATGAACTACTTGTTTCTTCATAATCTTCAGTTATAGAATTTATTTGTCCTATTTCTTGATAGTCCTCTTCCCAATTAGCACTATATACCCAAAATACTATTGCTAATAAGATAATCGCTACTACAAATATCGCTCCAGTTATATATAATATTTTTTTTGTATCTAAATCATCATCTTGGCTTCTTCTAAATTCTCTCCTCATTAATATTCCTCCTTCAAAAATTATTAATATAATTATTTACTGAATTGAGAAAAATATACAAAAAAATATTACATATTTTCTATCTGGACTCCTGTATAATAATGTTTTATTATCTCTTCATAATTTTTACCTTGCTTTGCCAAGCTATCTGCACCAGTCTGGCTCATCCCTACTCCATGTCCGTATCCTAGCACTTCAAATTTTATATTATCTTTTTCTATTGAAAATGTGAAATTTGCTGACCTTAAGCCTAATAAACTTCTTACTTCAACTCCACTTAATTCTAAATTTCCTATTTTTATCCTTTTAACTCTTCCCCCTTCTGTATATTCATTAATCTTTATACAATCCTCCTTCGAAAAATCAATTTCAAAATCTTCATGCTCATTTTTTATTTTTTCTATAAATTCATCTTTAGTTAAAATCAATTCCGATTTATATTGTGTGTACGCATCTTCTCCTGAAGTCTCTACTGCTTGTAGATATGGATATCCGCTTCCTCCCCACACGTTAATTGGTGCTTCTGTTTTTCCTCCGCTATTAGCATGAAAAAATGCATTTATAACTTTTCCTTCATATGTTATAATTTTCCCTTGAGTATTATTTACAGCATTAACTATTTTATTCCAATTCTGTTCCCTTTCATTTTCATTCCATTTTGATAATCTATCTTCTTTAGATATCCAAGCTTGACAGCATGTAGAATCGTCACAAATGTCTGCATTTTTGTCTTTATGTTTTCCGATTTCCCGTTTCTATTTTATAAATAGTATAAGTTCTAGCTACTACTGCTTGTGCTTTTAGTGCCTCATCTTCAAAACTAGCTGGCATTTCTGCAGAAACAACTCCATATAAATATTCATCTAATGGAATTTTTTCTGTTTCTCCACTATCTTTATGATATAACTTTATCGTATTATAATTTTTGTAATCATATGTTTCTATTGTATTTTCTTCTATTTCATTTTTTTCTACCAAACTTACTGTTTCTTGTTTTTTATTTGTAAATATTACAGGAATAAAAAAGCAAATTAGAATAAAAAAAAGTACATATAATAATATTTTTTTCATTTTATATTTCCTCCAGATTATTGTTTGCTATATAGCAAGTTTTACTTTCATTTTATTTAAAATTTGCTTTTCTATTCTTGATACCTGCACCTGTGTAATTCCTAAAATTTTTGCCACTTCTGATTGAGTTCTACATTTATAATATCTAAGAAGAATAATTTTTTTGTCTCTATCTTCTAGACCATCTATTAATTGTTTTACTGAAATTTTGTTAACAATTCTAGTTTGTTCATCTATATTACTACTTATAGTATCAATTATGCTTTGACCATCTTCGTCATTAGATATACTGCTATAAATGGATTCTACTGGATTAAAACAGTCTAATGCCAAAGCCACCTCTTCTTTTGATACTTTTAATTCTTTTGCTACTTGCATTATGCTCATGTCTTCTCCAGTTTTTTTCATATGTTCTTTTTGTAATTCTAATATTTTTCCTCCAAGTTCTTTTATACTCCTGCTAACCTTTACTGGTCCATCATCTCTTATATGTCTTTTTATTTCTCCCATAATATATGGAACTGCATATGTACTTAATCTAACATCAAAACTTGTATCAAACTTTTTTATGCTTTTTATAAATCCTAATACTCCTATTTGATACAAGTCCTCTAATTCAAATCCTCTATCTTTAAATCTACGTACAATATTCCATATAAGTCCCTTATTATTTTCTATTAGTAATTCCATATACTGCTTGTCACCATTTTGTGCTTTTATAATGTCTTTAACATCATTGATGAAATCATCATCTTCCATAAGGTACCTCCTAGTTATACTATTAATTTTGTATTTTTCTCTTCACTAATAGTTTCTTGTACCTCTTCTTTCTTTATAGCTTTTTTCATTGTAATTTTAGTCCCTATTCCTACAACAGAATTAATATTGACTTCATCCATGAAACTTTCCATAATTGTAAATCCCATGCCAGATCTTTCTAGATTTGATTTTGTAGTATATAACGGTTTTCTTGCAAGCTCTATATTTTCTATTCCTTTCCCACTATCAGATATTTCTATTTCAACAACATTATTAATAAGTCTAGTTACAACTTTTACTATTCCCTCTTCATCTTCGTATGCATGAATTATGCAATTAGTAACAGCTTCTGAAACAGCAGTTTTTATATCTGAAATTTCTTCTATAGTAGGATCAAGTTGAGAAGCAAAAGCTGCAACTGTTATACGAGCAAAAGCCTCATTACTTGATTTACTTAAAAATTCTAATTTCATTTCATTATCATACAATCCTCTCATTTTTCCTCCTATATAAATTTATACTATTTTCTGACCTTCAGTTATTTTTATTATTCTTGTCACTCCACTCATTTCTAATACCTTTTTTACCGCAGGAGTTGCATTTACTATTTCCATTGTTCCTCCAATAAGTCTAGATGTTTTATACCTTCCAATTAATAACCCTATTCCTGCACTGTCCATAAAAGAAACTTCATTAAAATCAAGTAAAATTTTTCTAGGCATATATCTTGTAATTTCATTATCCATTTTCCTCCTTATTTTTTCTGTAGTATGATGATCAATTTCTTCAGTGATTTTTAAAATTAACAGGTTGTCCAATTCTTTATATTCACTTTTCAATTTTATCCCCCTTTCTTTTATTTAGATTATTATAATATTTTTTCCATTTTTTTCCTATAGCAAAATATAGGAAGTTTTGACGATTTTAGAGAAGTTTTCGACATTTTTTTAAGGACAACTTGTAAATTATAAAAAAAAATACTCATACATTTTGTATGAGTATTTTTTCATTTAAAATTATATTAGTGTTCTATAAGTGTTCTTAAAAATTTTGCTACTCCATTTTCATCATTACTTACTGTTATATATTTTACTACTTTCTTTAGGTCTTCTGTTGCATTTTCTACAGCTATAGGTAGCCCCACTTCTTTCATCATAGCAATATCATTATTACTATCACCTATGGCTCCTGTTTCTTCTTTACTAATATTAAGATATTCGTACATCTTTTTTACTGCTATTCCTTTTGAAACACCTCTTCTATTTATATCACAATAGTAATCCCTTCTTGTGGGTCCTAATGGATTTCTTAATTTTTCACATTGATTAGTAATCTGAAGGCCTTCAAATTCACTATCAAATATACTTTTAAAATATTTCATTTTTTCTAAATCATAATGGGATATTACACATTGTACTATTTCTTTATTGTCTATAATATCCATTATTTCATTATCACTTTTAATTTCACAAAATTTTTGCTTATGATATGTTAAATTTGCAACTAGTTTAGTATCAAAATTAAAAGCCAGCTTATATTTATTACTTTTTGCAAAGTCATATAACTTTAATAGGCATTCTTTAGATATTGAATTTGAATATATTTTTTCCTCTGTTTTACTATTAAAAACATCTGCACCATTTGATGAAATAATATAATCATTTGCTCCAACTTCGTTTTTATATTCCATTGTTATTAATCTTGACCTTCCTGAAGTCAAAATAATTTTTATTCCTTTTTCTTCGCATTTCCTTACAACTTCTTTTGTTTCTGATGTTAGTTCTTTTTTAGAATTTAGCAAGGTTCCATCTATGTCTATGAAAACTACTTTTATCATAGTTTTGGCTCCTATCTTACAATTACTTTTATATTTTTTAATTAATAGTTTTTAATCTATTTTCTACTGATTTTAGCATTTCTTCATATTTTTGTTTCTTTTCTTTTTCTTCTTCAATTTTTTCAACTGGTGCTTTATTTACAAAACCTGGGTTATTTAACATTTTAGTTGCTCTTTCAATTTCACTTATAATTTTCTCTTTTTCTTTTTCTAATCTAGCTTTTTCCTCTTTTAAATCTATTAGTTCTTCAAAAGGAATATATAACTCTATTCCTTCTGCTAATACAGAAATCGCGTTTTGAGGCATGTCTTTTTTATTTTCTTTTATTATAACTTCCTTTCCAAATCCTAATTTTAAAATCCATGGCTCCGCACTTTTTATTGCTTCATCATATTCCGTTGTAATACATATTAGCTTCGTTTTTTTAGCAGGATGAACGTTTCTTTGTGTTCTAATATTACGTATACCTGTTATTAAATTTTTTAATTCTTCAACTTGTTTAGCTTCTTTTGTATAGTTATATTCTTTTTCATATTTTGGCCAATCTGATATCATTATGCTTTCATCATTATTATATAATTTAGTATATATTTCTTCTGTTACAAATGGCATTATTGGATGTAATAATTTTAAACTATTTTCTAAAACTTTATTTAAAACAAACTGAGCAGCAATTTTATTATTGTCTTCAGCCGAATAAAGTCTTGGTTTTACCATTTCTATATACCAATCGCAAAATTCATTCCAAATGAAATCATAAACTTTTTGTGCATATACTCCAAATTCAAAGCTATCTATATTTTCGGTTACTTCTGAAATTAGATTATTCATTTTAGAAAGAATCCATTTATCTTCATATGCCATTTTATCTTTTATTTTTTCATATTCTGTTATTTCATAATTTTCTAAATTACTTAAAACAAATCTAGATGCATTCCATAACTTGTTTGCAAAATTAGATGCTGCTTCAAGTTTTTCTGGCATATATCTTATATCGTTTCCTGGTGAAATTCCTAATATTAGTGAAAATCTTAGTGCATCTGTACCATATTTATCTATTACTTCAATTGGATCAATTCCGTTACCAAGACTCTTAGACATTTTCCTTCCTTGTGCGTCTCTAACTATTCCATGTATAAATACATTTTTAAATGGTACTTTGCCTGTGTGTTCGATTGCAGAAAAAATCATTCTAGCAACCCAGAAAAATATAATATCATATCCAGTAACTAGTGTATCTGTTGGATAGAAGTACTTAAAATCTTCTGTTTGTTCTGGCCAACCAAGTGTCGAAAATGGCCACAATGCTGAGCTAAACCAAGTATCTAATGTTTCGTCATCTTGTTCAATATTAGTTTTTCCACAATTTTCGCATTTTGTTATTTCATCTTCTGATACTTGCATATGTCCACAATCTTTGCAGTAATATGCCGGTATTCTATGCCCCCACCATAATTGTCTTGATATACACCAATCTCTTATATTTTCCATCCAATTATAATAAATTTTATCAAATTTTTCAGGAATAAATTTTACTTCTCCATCTCTAACAGCTTTTATAGCAGGTTCTGCCAATGGTTCCATTTTTACAAACCATTGCTCTGAAATTTTTGGTTCTATTCTATTGTGGCATCTATAGCATTTTCCTACATTATGTGTATAATCTTCTATTTTTACTAGTGCACCAATTTCTTTTAATTTCTTTACTATATGTTCTCTAGCCTCATATAAATCCATTCCTTTATATTCAGGAACTAAATCTTTCATTTTTCCTGATTCGTCAAATACTTCTACAATTTCTAATCCATGTCTTATTCCAGATTCATAATCATTTGGATCATGTGCCGGAGTTAATTTAACTGCTCCCGTTCCAAATTCTTTTTCAACAAATTCATCTGCTACAACTGGAATTTCTTTATTCATTATAGGAAGTATTACTGTTTTTCCTATTAAATCTTTATATCTTTCATCTCCAGGATTTACTGCAACGCCTGTGTCCCCTAGCATTGTTTCTGGTCTTGTTGTTGCAACAATTACATATTTATCTTCATCTTTTACTTTATATCTTATGTACCATAAATGTGTTGCTTCTTCTTCATATTCAACCTCTGCATCTGAAATTGAAGTTTTACAATATGGACACCAATTTATCATTTTTTCGCCCTTATATATTAAGCCATCATTGTATAATTTTACAAAAACATGTTTAACTGCATTTGATAGCCCTTCATCCATTGTAAATCTTTCTCTATCCCAGTCACAAGAACAACCTAATTTCTTTATTTGGTTAATAATAATTCCACCATATTCTTTTTTCCATTCCCATGCTTTTTCTAAAAATTTTTCTCTTCCTAAATCTTCTTTTGTTATTCCCTCTTCTTTTAATTTTGCTACTACTTTTGCTTCTGTTGCTATTGCTGCGTGGTCTGTACCTGGAAGCCATAAAGCATTAAATCCTTGCATTCTTTTATATCTTATTAATAAATCTTGTATTGTCTCGTCTAATGCATGTCCCATATGTAGTTTACCCGTTATGTTTGGCGGAGGTATTACTATAGTATATGGTATTTTTGTTTTATCTTCAGATGGTTTAAAATACCCATTTTCTTCCCAATTTTTATAAATTTCATCTTCAAAATCTTTTGGATTAAACTTTTCATTTAACGTATGCTTTTTTTCCATAATGTATCAATCCCTTCTTTACTTGTATTCTATTTTACTTTTACCAATTTAAAATTTAGATAATCTGAGCTAATTAATTTAAAGTAAATTCCTTCATATATTCCTTCTATTGCCTCACTATGTGAAGAGCCATGTAAATGTCCATAATAGCATTTTTTTATTCCATATTTTTGTAATATATCTATATATTTTTTAGAATATTCATCACTTATACCAGCTTTGCTGATAGGAGGATAATGCATAAAAGCAATTATTTCTCTGTCAGTTCCATATTTAGATACGCCATCATTTATAGATAATTCTAATCTTATGCATTCCCTATTAAGCATTTTCTTATTTTCTTCTGAATCTGTTAAATTCCAACCTCTCGTTCCTACAATAATTGTATTTTCTATTAAAAAACTATTATTATATAAAAAATCTATATTTTCGAAATTGTTTTCTTTTAAAAAGTTTTTTATCTTAGTTACTCCATTCCACCAATAATCATGATTCCCTTTTAGCAAAATTTTATATCCTGGTAGTCTTGACAAATATTTAAAATCTTCATATGTATCATCTAAATACATTGCCCATGAAAAATCTCCAGGCAATATTACTATATCATTTTCTTTTACTGTATTTACCCAATTATTTTTTATCTTTTCTGCATGTCCATCCCAATTATCACCAAAAATTCCCATTGGTTTGTCATTGGCAAAAGATAAATGTAAATCTGCTATTGCATATATTGACATTTAATTTCCCCTTTATATTTTTAAATTTGGTACTGCATTTAATTCCAAATTAGATATTTCTCCTGAAATATAACTATAATATCCAGCAGAAGCAATCATTGCTGCATTGTCTGTACATAGAATTGGATCTGGATAATATATTTTCATATTATTTGTTTTTTCTAAATTCAAAAATTCTTTTCTAATATATGAATTAGCTGAAACTCCTCCCGCTAAGGCAATAGTATTTATGTTAAGTTTTCTTGCAGCCTTTATTGTATTTTGTACCAATATTTCAGTTACTGTTTTTTCAAAACTCGCACATAAATCTGCCTTATTTACATTAGGATTTTTATGATGTAAGTTAATTACTGCTGTTTTTATTCCACTAAAACTAAAATCCAAATTATCTAAATGTGTTTTTGGAAGTTCTATGTTTGGCTCGCCTTCTTTTGCGAGCTTATCGACCTTAGGACCACCTGGATATCCTAGTCCAATTACTCTTGCAACTTTATCGAAAGCCTCTCCTATAGCATCATCTCTAGTTTTTCCTAATATTTCAAAGTCATTATAATCTTTAATATGTACCAAATGCGTATGTCCACCAGAAATTATTAAACATAGAAATGGTGGTTTTAGTTCTTTATGCGTAATATAGTTTGCAGCTATATGTCCTTTTATATGATTTGTTCCTATTAATGGCTTATTTAGAGCATATGCTAATGCTTTTCCATATGACACTCCTACTAATAATGCTCCTACAAGTCCTGGACCATATGTACAAGCAATTAAATCTATTTCATTAATGTCTTTTCCTGCTTCTTTTAATGATTGTTTAGTAACTTCTGAAATTACTTCAACATGATTTCTAGAAGCTATTTCTGGAACTACTCCTCCAAATTTTTCATGTATTTTAATTTGGGAATTTATAACATTAGAAAGAACTTCTCTTCCATTTTTTACAATGGAAACAGAAGTCTCATCGCAACTTGATTCAATTCCTAATGTTAATATGTCTTTCATTTTATACCTTCCTATATATTTTTAGTTTAATATAATCCAAATAGTCTACCAATTATATTTATAAGAAAATTTGATATTACATTTGTAACTGGGGTAATTATTAGGCCTAATATTCCAACAGCCCATAATACAACAAATACTATATAAAATATATACGCTCTATCTTCAAACCATGTTCTTGCATTATATGGCAGAAAATTTTTTAATACTTTAGATCCATCTAGTGGCGGTATTGGAATTAAGTTAAATACTCCCAATCCTATATTTATTACAATCGCTAATTGAATTATAGTAACAATAATCATTCCAACTTGTGTTAACATAAATGAGCCAGCAAACTTATATATTATGCAATATATAACAGTTAGTAGAATTGCTAGTAGAAAATTCATTACTGGTCCCGCAACTGCTACAATAGCCTCTCCCGCTGTCATTGAAAATTTTCTATTAAAATTTCTGGGATTTATTTGAACTGGCTTTCCCCATCCAAATCCAGCAAATAGTAGCATTAAAGAACCAATTGGATCTAAATGTGCTAATGGATTTAAACTAAGTCTTCCTTGCGTTCTTGGTGTGTCATCCCCTAATCTGTCTGCTGCAAAAGCATGGGCAAACTCATGAAATGTAATTGCAATTAAAACACCTGGGATTGTTAATAATAAGCTTAACAATTGTCCTGGTTGAGTTAATAAGTTAAATGCAGTTGTTGCAACCATTATAATTATAATAATAAATATAATTCTTTTATCTATATACACGTAATCTTCCTTTCTTTTTTTGTATTATAGATTATTTAAATAATACACTTTAGTCTAAAGGTTTCATTGTAGGGAATAGTAAAATATCTCTTATTGAAGCTTCATCTGTAAGTAGCATAATTAATCTATCTAATCCGATTCCAAGTCCACCTGTTGGAGGTAAACCATATTCCAAAGCATTTACAAAGTCTGTATCCATCATATTTGCTTCTTCATCACCAGCTTCTCTTGCTTTGACTTGGGCCAAAAATCTTTCATATTGGTCTATTGGATCGTTTAATTCTGAGAACGCATTTGCATATTCTCTACCACCAATAAATAACTCAAATCTTTGTGTCATTCTTGGATCTTCTGGAACTTTTTTAGCAAGTGGAGAATTTTCTATTGGATAGTTATAAACTATTGTTGGTTGTATTAATGTTTCTTCTACTTTTTCATCAAAGAATTGCGCTAAAATATCTCCTCTTGTTGTTTTTATTGGATCTATTTCTATTCCGGCTTTTCTAGCTGCTTCTTGTGCTTCTTCATCTGTTGCTATTTCGTTAAAATCAACTCCTGTTTTTTCTTTTACAATGTCTATCATTGTAACTCGTCTCCAAGATGGTGTTAAATCTATTTCTACTCCTTGATATGTTATTTTAGTTGTTCCCAGTACATTTTTAGCTATTGTAGATATTAGTTCTTCTGTTATTGCCATCATATCTTCCATATTTTCATAAGCAGCATATAGTTCCATATTTGTAAATTCTGGATTATGTTTTATATCCATACCTTCATTTCTAAAGTTTCTACCTATTTCATATACTTTATCAAATCCACCAACAATTAATCTTTTTAGATATAATTCTGGTGCAACTCTTAAGTACATATCTATATCTAAGCTATTGTGATGTGTTATAAAAGGTTTAGCAGAAGCTCCACCAGCTATTGTTTGTAATATTGGTGTTTCTACTTCCATATATCCTTTTTCATCAAGAATTCTTCTCATTTCTTTAATAATCTTAGTTCTTTTTTCAAAAGTTTCTTTTACTTCTGGATTAACTATCAAATCTACATATCTTTGACGATAACGTAAATCTGTATCTTTTAATCCATGAAATTTTTCTGGTAATGGTCTTAAAGATTTTGTAAGTAAAGTTACTTCTTTTGCATGAACAGAAATTTCTCCAGTTTTTGTTTTAAATACAAAACCTGTAATTCCAATTATATCTCCTATATCATCTTCTTTAAATTGCTTATAACTATCTTCTCCTAAATCATTTATGCTTACATAACTTTGTATTTTTCCTGTTGCATCTTGAATATGACAAAAAGAAGCCTTTCCCATAATTCTTTTTGACATAATTCTTCCAGCTATAGTAACATCTTTTCCTTCTAATTCGTCATAGTTTTTCTCTATATCTGCACTTGTGTGTGTTCTATTAAATTTTGTTATTTC
>JAGHJM010000009.1 GCA_017886645.1 Clostridia bacterium | reverse complement strand
GCTAAAATAATATTTTCTGTTGCTCCTACACTTGGAAAATCTAGGTTAATATCTGCGCTTATTATTTTATCACATTTACATGTAATAAATCCATAGTTTTCTTCAATATTTATTCCCATTTTTTTAAAAGCACTTAAATGCAAATCAATAGGTCTTGCTCCAATATCGCATCCTCCTGGATATGAAAATCTTGCTTCTTTAAATCTACCTAGTATTGCACCTGCTAAAACAACGGTGGATCTCATTTGACTCATTAAGTATTCTGGTATTTCTTTATCTACCATATTTTTTGAATTAATCTCTATTTTACCATGGTTTTTCTTTACTTTACAACCTAAATATTTTAAAATTTCTAAAGTAATTCTTGTATCTCTTATATCTGGTATATTATATAGTTTAGTTGTTCCGCCACTTAGAATTGTTGAGGCGATAATTGGAAGTGATGCATTTTTTGAACCAGAAACACTTACTTCTCCTTTTAATTTTCTACCGCCTTCAATTATGTAACTAGACATTATATTCACCCTTTCTTATTTTAAATTTTTTATTCATTTTGCTATATTTTATGTTTTCTTAACATAAAAGGTGAATAATGTGATTGCTTTTATGTTATGAGAATAACGATATAAAAAACTCTAAAATTCCAATATCATATCGAAATTTTAGAGTTTTTTGTTATTTTTTTAAATTAATGCTTTTTCAATTCTATCTATATTTTCTATTGTTGCTACATATCCTCGATCATAACAATAATTTATTTTTTTTACATCAAATACACTTGCAGACGCTACATCTACTTTTAAAATATAATCACTATCCAAAATTCTTTTTGAATCTCTATCATCAAAAACAATATCCATGCATCTCATAAATATATCTATAGCATTTTTTGGATTTTCTCCTTCGCTTGATGGAAATGTAACCGCTAATTTTTTATTTGCTCCTAATCTTTTCAGTTCCTTTACAGGTATGTTATCCAATACTCCTCCATCTACAAACTTATGGTTTTCATATTCAAATGGTGAAAATATTCCGAGGATAACTACAACTTGCTCTAACAGCCTTTCCTATTTCAAAATCTGTTATATATTTAACCTCTTTATTCTCAATAACAGTGTATTCTCCATCTTTTCCTTTAACTTGTTCTATTCTTGTAGTTTCTTTGTCATCTTTATTTGTAAATACATATTCTTTTCCTTCTTTTATATCCACTGTTGGAATTGCTATTGGCATTGGTATGTCTTTTATATATTTCATTCCTTTTAATCTAGCACATTCATCAATTGCATCTTCTATTGCCTCTCCTGAAATAATTCCGGTTCCAAAAAAACTTTTTGTATATCTAAAATTAGTTAGCAAATATTTTGGATCTGCTTTTAATATACTTTTTGCAAAATATTTTAGTAACTTAAAAATTTCGTCCGTATTATACCCCATAGCATATAAAGTGGCAATTACACTTCCCATACTAGTTCCTGCCAAAGCATAAATTTCTATATTGTTTTCTTCTAATGCTTTAAGTACTCCAATGTGTGTAGCACCCTTTATTCCACCACCTGATAACGCAATACCAATATTCATAACTGCACCTTCTTATTTTATTTTTTTTATTATATCTAATTATAATATTTTTGTAAACAAATTCCACATTCATTTTTTCGGCATATTTTTCATTTTTATTGCATATAATATTATTTATAAATTTATTTAAAGGAGTTTTTTATGTATCCAGAAAGAAAATATATTGGCTATAAAGATGAAAATTGTAAAATACCTATAACATTTTCTTCAGAACATCAAAATGTACAACCCGGAATGGAATATTTAATGAATCCACAACCTATTTTCGAAGATCCAGATTATATTCCTTCTGGCAAATTAAAAAATAAAGTTGCTATTATTTCCGGTGGAGATAGTGGCATTGGAAGATCAATTGCTATTCTTTTTGCTAAAGAAGGCGCAGATATTGTTATTGCTTACTTAAATGAGAAACAAGATGCACAATTTACAAAATCTAAAATAGAGCAAATTGGAAAAAAGTGTATTCTTATTGAAGGTGACTTAAAGAATGAAAAATGTTCTAAATTTGTAGTTGATAATACTATTAATTCTCTAGGTAAAATTGATATTCTTATAAATAACTGTGCTGTACAATTTCCTCAAAATAGTATTTTAGACATTACATCTTCACAATTAATTAACACTTTTGAAACAAATATTTTTTCATATTTTTATTTAACAAAGGCTGTTTTGCCTCACTTAATGTCAAATTCATCTATAATTAATACAGCTTCTGTAACAGCATTTGATGGAAAAAAAGATTTAATAGATTATTCTGCAACTAAAGGTGCTATTGTAAGTTTTACTAAATCTTTGGCACTTTCTTTGGCAGATATGAAAATTAGAGTAAATGCTGTTGCCCCTGGTCCTATATGGACTCCATTAATTCCTTCCAGCTTTTCCAAAAATCAAATTGAAACCTTTGGTAATGATGTTCCTTTAAAAAGACCTGGAGAACCTTTTGAGATTGCTCCTGCCTATTTATATTTAGCATCAGATGATTCAAGATACGTTACTGGTCAAATAATACATGTAAATGGAGGAACTATTATATAATAAGTTCCTCCATTTACATGTATATTATTGTGCATTAGTAGTTACATTACTTTCCGCATTAGTAATAGCATTTTGTACTGCATTATTTTGAGTAGTATTTTCTATTGTAGTATTTGTTGTATTATTATTTACATTATTTGCATTCATCATATAATCAATATTTGGATAAGTATCCATTTTAACTATATCCATTTCTGAAGTATCACTATTATTTCCATATGCAAAAATAATATATAATTCTCCATTAGGTCCTAAGAAAAATGTATTTATATTTTCAAAATCATATATTGCATCATCTAAATTTCTTGTATAGCCTGAATATCCTGAATTTATTAAAGCCTGTGCTTCTGTATTTGCTGCTATAACTACCTTTTCTATATTGGAATTAATTTCATCTTGTTTTAAACCATATGGTTCTAATAAGTCAGATAAATATACTTCTTCTCCTGTTGCTAAATTATAATTATATGTCTGAACCATTATTTTTTGAGGATTTGTACCCATTTTTAATGAGGCTCTTATTACAACTGATAAAATGTTTCCATTAATATATGCTTGATAGTTTAATTCATATATAGACCTAGTATTTGTACCTGTATTTATTGTAATTTCATTATTTTGTGTATTTCCTTGGCTAGTTGTTTGTGAGTTAGAAATTATTTGATTTGCTGTGTTTATAAAAAGTTCTTGGGTTCTACTATTAAAAGCTGTTGGAACTTCGCCTTGAATATTAAATACTGGTATATTTAGGTCCATGTCATATGCAGCTTTATTTTCTACTGTTATTAATGTATAAATAATGTCTTTAGTTTCATCTATCTTATTTATCTTATCTGTATTATATCCCTTTTTATCAATTTTATTTGTAAGTAAGTTAATAAATTCTTGTTCTAATTCTTCTGGGGTTTGTTCTTGAGTTTGACTTTGCATATTATTTCCTTGTGCTACCTTATTTTCTTTATTTCTAAAAAATTGATAATAAATTCCGATATATTAATGCAATTATACATATAATTGTAATTATGATGTATAATACTATTGATTTTTTCATTACTTACATCCTTTCAATAAAAATTAAATATTTCTTAAGTTAATATAATTTTAACAAAAAATATGCTAAAATTGCAATATGTTTATTATAACATTTTACTTTTTTAAGTTCAAATTAAATTGACTAACTCTCCATTTTGAGTTATTATATATGATATATTAAATTGATGTTAGGAGATAATTATATGTTGTGTTCAAACTGCAAGAAAAATACAGCCGTTATTTTTATAAATAAGAAAAATGATGATGGCAAGCAAGAAATGGAAGGACTTTGTTATGAATGTGCCAAAAAGAAAGGAATTAACCCTTTTGATACTCTAATAAAGCAGGCCAATTTAACAGAAAAAGACTTAAATGATATGACAAGCCAATTTGAAGAAATGTTTAAAGATATGACAGATAATATAGATTTATCTAAAATAAATATGGAAGAGGAGCAAATTACTGATTCCCCTTCAGATGATGATTCTGAAAAAAGCAATAAAGAAAACCCACAATCAGCTTTTGGTGCTATACCATTGGGATCTATATTTTCAAATATGTTTGGCATGTCAGAAAATTCACCAGATGCTTCTGATGATGATTCTTCTTCAAATTCTGGTGAAAGAAAAAAAATAAAAGTAGATAGAAAAAATAAAAAAAGAAAGGCTTTAGATACATTTGGAACAAATCTTACTCAAAAAGCAAGAAATGGACAGTTAGATGTTGTTATAGGTAGAGATAAAGAAATACAAAGAATTGTTCAAATTTTAAATAGACGTTCTAAAAACAACCCTTGCTTAATTGGTGAACCAGGTGTTGGAAAAACAGCAATTGCCCAAGGATTAGCAATAAAAATTGCCAATGGTAATGTTCCTGCAAAATTATTAACAAAAGAAGTATACTTGCTAGATATGACAGCGGTTATAGCAGGTACTCAATTTAGAGGTCAATTTGAAGCCAGAATGAAATCTATAATAGATGAATGCAAAAATTTAGGCAATATTATATTAGTTATTGATGAAATTCACAATATTATTGGTGCAGGAGATGCTGAACATTCTATGAATGCTGCCAACATTTTAAAACCTTCATTATCTAATGGTGAAATTCAATTAATTGGAACTACTACTCTAAAAGAATATAGAAAATATATAGAAAAAGATACTGCCTTAGAAAGAAGATTTCAACCTGTTATTGGTGCCGAACCTTCTATCACAGATTCTATTGGTATACTAGAAGG
>JAGHJM010000008.1 GCA_017886645.1 Clostridia bacterium | reverse complement strand
TACATATCTTTTTTACTTTAGAGTTTTTTGACTCTTTATTTTCTGACTGCTTTTTTTATTGATAGTTTTTCCTCTATCTTTTTATTGGTTTTCTCAAAGGTTATTGTTTACTTTTCAATGTACTTTACTTAGTCAACTTGTGTGACCAATGTTTGATATTTTACTACTTTGATTTTCAAATGTCAATACTTTTTGTGAGAAAAATAATAAACTAGTATTGATGTTGAATTTTTAAAGTTTTTTCTTACTAATTTATACACACAATATATAAACTTTTTAATCATTTGTAGCACTTGAGATATAATACCATATAGAATACATAATGTCAATACTTTTTTTATTATTTTTTTGTCTTTTTTTATATTTTATATACTCTCATCTGGTACATTTTTATTTTATCACTTTCCCCATAAAAAATCAAGTTATTTTTACTTGTAATTTTTCCCAATTACATTTCTATAAGTATAACATCTTCACCTATACATTTTATTTTATTCCATTCTATAACTATATCATCTCCTGTATTAAATATTCCAAAAATTTTTTTATCTCCAGGTACTATTATTGCAGTTATTGACCCAGTTTCTAAATCAGCACAAACGTCTTGAACATACCCCATTCTTTTTCCATCCTTAATATTTATTACTTCTTTATGTTTAAAATCCATACCTCTATTAGGCATTTTTATACCTCCCTATATATTGTATGCACTGCAAATAAAAAATAAGCCTATGAATAAGCTTATTATTTATAATTTCTTTTTATATTTTTTATAGCATCTTTTTCTAATCTTGACACTTGTGCTTGTGATATTCCGATTTCTTCTGCTATCTCCATTTGTGTTCTTCCTTCAAAATATCTTTTAGTTATTATAGTTTTTTCTTTCTTATTTAAATTTTTCATTGCTTGTGCAATGGCTATGCTTTCTGTCCAAATTTCATCTGAACTTTTTTTATCGCTTATTTGATCTAATATGTTTATGCTATCATCAGAATCAATATATGCTGGTTCTTGTAAAGAGATAGGTTCTTGTATTGCATCTAAACTCATAACCACTTCTTCTCTTTCTACTTTTAATTCTTTTGCTATTTCATCTATTTGCACTTCTCTGTTTTCTTCTTTCTTTATTTTTTCCTGTATTGCAAGTGCTTTATACGCAATTTCTCTTACAGATCTACTTACTCTTATTGAATTATTGTCTCTTAAATATCTTTTTATTTCACCTATAATCATTGGAACAGCATATGTTGAAAATTGTACATTTTGTTCTATATCAAAATTATCCATTGCTTTTATTAGTCCTACACATCCTACTTGAAATAAATCATCTAAGTTTTCTCCTCTTGCATAAAATCTTTTTATTATGCTTAAAACTAATCTTAAATTTCCATTAATAAATTCTTCTCTTGCCTCTTTATCTCCTTTTTTTATTTTTTTTAAAAGTTCTTCTTTTTGCTCTGAACTTAAAATAGGAAGCTTGGCTGTATTTACTCCAGAGATTTCAACTTTATTTACCAAATAAAAAACCTCCCTTTAGAAAAATAATATTATCTTTATTATTTCCAAAGAGAGCTTTTTTATTCTCTTAGTTTTTCGCTTCATTAAAATTTAATTTTATCCTGTTTTACTCATAATTTCTTTTTTCATTTTTCTAATTATTTTCTTTTCTAATCTCGATATATAACTCTGTGATATACCAAGCATATCAGCTACTTCTTTTTGAGTTTTTTCTACTCCATTTCCAAATCCAAATCTTAGTTCCATTATATTTCTTTCTCTACTACTTAATTTATCTATTGATATCTTTAGTAGTGCCTTATCAACCTCATCTTCAATTCTTCTTGAAGTTATATCTCCTTCGGTGCCTAATATATCAGAAAGTAACAATTCATTTCCATCTCCGTCTTGATTCAAAGGTTCATCAATTGATATTTCTCCTTTTATTTTATTGCTTCTTCTTAAATACATAAGTATTTCATTTTCTATACATCTTGACGCATATGTTGCAAGTTTTATATTTTTGTCTAAATTAAATGTATTTATTGCTTTCATTAATCCAATTGTTCCTATTGATATAAGATCTTCTATTCCTATTCCTGTATTTTCAAACTTTTTTGCTATATAAACAACTAATCTTAAATTATGTTCAACTAAAATTTGTCTCATATTTTCATTTCCTTCTGATATTTTCTTTAGTATCTCCTCTTCTTCCTCTGGTGTTAATGGTGGTGGAAGAGTTTGACTTCCTCCTATGTAGTAAATTAGTGAATTTTCAATTTCCTCGTCCTTAATATATTTATCATACATTGCACTTATACTAGATTTTAATATTTGTAATATATTCATTTTTTTCTCTCCTTTCTAGTGCCTCTAGTCCAAACAAAGCTGAATATCTATCATGTTTGTCAAATTTTCCATTGAAAATTCCCACTATTATATCTGTCGATTCTTTTTCTTCATCATTTTCTATTATATTTATTCTATCCACTTTAAACCCAATTAAAATACCATTTTGTTTTCCCACTGAATTAAATGGAATAATCTTAAATTTTGACAAATATTCATTTTTCTCTTGTTCTGATATATTTTCTAATTTATCACCTCCTATAATTTTTTCTATATTATCCAAAATACTTTTGGGTAATATGTCATATAGTTTATCTTTTTCTATTAAAATTACTGGCATTTGAGTTATTGGATCTTTAAGTAAATTTCCTGTATCTAGCATTCCTTTTACTAAAATTTCTCTTTCTTTAAATTTTACGTAAATATCGCAAAATACATTTTTATTAGAAAATCTATTTTTTATCAACTTAAATACTAAATATGTAATAATAAATCCAACTAATGCTCCTAATACAGCTATTTTTATAGGATAAGTACCTACAAAAACTCCATTTCTTGTAATAATATCTTGAGGCTTTACAATATATAGCAACGCAAAAGCACATCCTCCAAATATAAAAGATATTAAGTAAAACATTAACACTTGCTTTATACACATTTTTACATTCCTTGGTCTAAATGCTACATATACCATTACTATCGATAAAACTATTTTAGTAATTATATTAGAATAAATTTCAAGAATTTCCATATAGCATACAATTGCATATACACTACCTATTAAACTCGAAATTACAACTTTTATATGGCTAATCTTTAGTTTTAATATATAACCTGTTGCAAATAAAATTATGTAGTTCATACACAAATTTTCTATTAGCACCACATCTAAATAAATTGTCAACTTTTTTATGCTCCTTCCATGCTTTATATTTTATAACTAGTCTTATTCAAAGTCTGTCGTTTTGTGTACGAAAAAAAAGGAAATAATCTACAATTTTTGATTATTTCCTTTTTTTATATAACTTTATATGTATATTATAACAAATTATTTATTTATTCCTTTATTTTTTCTTAAAAAGGATGGAATATCTAAATTATCTGATGAATTTGAACTGTCAGTAGACATAGGAATTGAATTTAATTTTCTATCCCATGCTTTATCTATAATGTCTCCTACTTGTGCTCCTGTTGATAACGGATTTCTTTCAGATTCAAATCCTGTTGCAATAACAGTTACCAATATATCTTCATCTAAGCTTTCATCTATTACAGCACCAAATATAATGTTTGCTTCTGGATCAACACTACGTTGAATTAATTCTGCTGCAGTATTAACTTCATGCAATCCTAAATTTGTTCCACCTGTAATATTTATAATAACTCCTCTTGCACCTTCTATTGATGTTTCTAGTAATGGACTTTGAACAGCTTGTTTTGCTGCATCTTCTGCTCTGTTTTCTCCTGATGCTCTACCAATTCCCATATGTGCCATTCCTGTGTTTAGCATAATTGTTTTTACATCTGCAAAATCTAGGTTTACTAATCCTGGTATTGCAATCAAGTCTGAAATTCCTTGTACACCTTGTCTTAAAACATCATCTGCCATTTTAAAAGCTTCTATAATTGATGTTTTTCTATCTATTATTTGTAGTAATTTATCGTTTGGAATTACTACTAAAGTATCTACATTTCCTTTTAGGCTTTCTATTCCTCTTTCTGCTTGAGATAGTCTTTTCTTTCCTTCAAATGTAAATGGCTTTGTAACAACACCTATTGTTAATATTCCCATTTCTTTAGCAGCAGCGGCTACTATTGGTGCAGCACCTGTACCAGTTCCTCCACCCATTCCGGCTGTAACAAATCCCATGTCAGCTCCTTTTAGGCTTTCTGTGATTTCTGCGTTGCTTTCTTCTGCTGCTTGTGCACCAATATCTGGATTTGCAC
>JAGHJM010000100.1 GCA_017886645.1 Clostridia bacterium | reverse complement strand
ATATATACTTGACGTAATATTTGCTTTAATTATTCAGGTAATAACATCTACAGATGGTCTTTGTGTAGCAATTACTAAATGCATTCCTGCTGCTCTTGCCATTTGAGCCAATCTGCAAATTGAATCCTCTACTTCTTTTGGTGAAGCCATCATTAAGTCTGAAAGCTCATCTATTATAACAACTATTTGTGGTAATTTACCTGTTTCTCCATCTTTTTCTACTGCTTCATTATATCCTTTTATATCTCTAACACCTTTTTTTGCAAATAAATTATATCTATTTATCATTTCTTGTACTGCCCACGCTAATGCACCAGCTGCCTTTTTTGGATCTGTTACAACAGGTATTAATAAATGTGGTATTCCATTATAAACTGAAAGCTCTACAACTTTTGGATCTATCATTAGAAGTTTAACTTCACTAGGTTTTGCTTTATAAATTATACTCGCAATTAAAGTATTTATACAAACACTTTTTCCAGATCCAGTAGCTCCTGCTATTAATACGTGTGGCATTTTTGCAATATCGGTTACAACTTCTTTTCCAGCAACATCCTTTCCTAATGCAAATGCAAGTTTAGATTTATGCCCTTGAAAAGAATCTGACTCTATAATATCTCTTAAATGAACAACTTCATTTTCTTTATTAGGTATTTCTATTCCAACAGCTTGTTTTCCAGGTATAGGTGCTTCTATTCTTATGCTTTCTGCTGCTAGGTTTAAAGCAATATCATCTGCTAAATTTGCAATTTTGCTTACTCTAACACCTTCTGCTGGCTTAAGCTCATATCTTGTAATTGCAGGACCTACTGATACATTTTCTACTTTTGCAGAAACTCCAAAACTATATAAAGTTTTTTGCAACTTACTTGCAGTATCTGTAACTACCTTTTTCCCTACTTTTTCCTTTACTTCTCCTGAACTTAGTAAATTAATAGGAGGGAATTTATACTCTCTATCTTCTACTGTAACTGCATGCTCTAATTGTAAAACCTCTTTTACTTTACTTTCTTTTTGTTCCTCTTCTTGTTTAAATAGCTTTTCTTCTCCTAAATAAGATAAGTCATCTTTGTCATGATTATATTTTCTTAATTTTTCTCCATTTCCTAAACTCTCTTTATCATTCAAATTAATTGTTATTTGATCATCTAATTCTAAAGCTTTTTTTCTAGCTTCTTCTTTTTCTCTTAACCTACGTTCTTTCCTAGTTTCCTTATGAACTTCTTCTACTTGTTCAGGTTCAATTTTCATTCTACTTTTTCTATTTAATTCTCTTTGTGAAGCTTTTTCTTGTCTTCTTGCTTCTTTTCTTTCATCTAATACATCTAAAAAGTTGCTAATCATCTCTGCTGGTCGTACTCCAAACATAAATACAAATAATATAATAGCAACTCCTATAACAAGTATAACTGCTCCTGTTGTTCCAAGTAAATTTATAAGAGGCATTGCAACTGCACTTCCTATAACACCGCCCCCTATGTCATTAGTACCAAGTTCATATGCACTTTTCATAACACTGCTAAAATCATTATCAGCATTTAAATTTCCATTAGAAAATTGAAATATGCTAAGCATTGTAGCTATGCATACTAAAAAAACTGCATACTGAATTAATTTTGCATACATATATTCTTTTTCATTATGAGTCATATAAATTGCTATTAAAATTGTTCCTATAGGAATTATATACTTTATAAAACCCATTATACCACCAAGCATTGGTGCCAAATGTTCTCCTAAATATCCTGATTTGGTATATATTAATACAAATAAAAGTATACTAATTACAGACAATATTACAACAGCAACATTTATATCTATAGTCTTTTTCTTTTTTCTTCCTCTTTTAGCCAAGTTTCTTCCCCCTTATGTAACATACTAATAAAAGTCAGAATTCGGAAATCAAATAATTGATTTTACTTTGCGACCTCCGATTCTGACTCCCTACTTATTTAAGTTCTTCTCTATTATTTCTAATTACCTTCAAAGCTTCTTCTAAAGCTGTTTCAATTCCTGATAGAACATTATCTGCATAATCTTTTGTTCCTTTTGAAATTTCTCTTGACATCTCATTTGCAGTTTCTATTATCTCTACTTTCTTTTCATATGCTTTTCTTGTAATTTCATGTTCATCTATCATAGATATTATTCTATTTTCAGCTTCCTTAATAATACCATCTGCTTCATTTTGAGCTTCAACTAAAATTCTTTGTCTTTCTTCTTTTATCCATTTAGCTTGTTTTAATTCATCTGGCAATTTTAATCTTATTTCCTTTATTATTTCTAGTATTTCTTCCTTATCTACTAAACATTTATTAGTAAACGGTACTTTTTTACTTTTTTCTAATAAATCCTCCAACTCTTCTAATAATGTAAATATTTCCATTATTTATGCTCCTTTCCCCTTAAGAATATAAGCTTAACTCTGCCATATTTTCTTAAATCACACATTTGCACATCAATTTTTTCTAATTCTTTTATTTCTCTATCTTCTTCATCTGTTTCTACTATAATTAGCCCATTTTCATCTAAAATATTATTATCTATTATATATTGTACGCTATCTACTGCTAAATCTAATTTATATGGAGGATCTATATATATAATATTAAATTTTAATCCATCCTCTTTAATATTCTTTAAAATTTTCTTATAATCTTTACTCATTACTTTAGATTTTTCACTAAAATGTGTTTTATGCAAGTTTTGATGTATCATTTTTACAGCTTGAGGATTACTTTCTCCAAAAACTGCTTTTTTTGCTCCTCTACTTAAAAATTCTATACCTATTTGTCCACTTCCTGCGAACAAATCTAACACTATAGTTTCTTCATTTATATATGTCTGCAATATACTAAATAAAGCCTCTTTTACTCTATCTAAAGTTGGTCTAGTTCTATTGCTATCTATTGAACTAAGTTTTGTTCCTTTTGCTATACCACTAATAACTCTCATAATACTTATATTTTACCTTTTTTTAATTCAATGTCAATAGTGTTAATGTAATTGTAATAAAGTTTTAACAAGTTTGTAATACACTCGCAGGAATTATATAACAAGTTATGTAAATTGTCAAATTTCCCAAAAAATAAGAAGATGCTTAAATCTTCTCAAATAAAAAAGATGCTTTATTTTAGCATCTTCTTACTTATTCTTTATTGCTATCTTTTAATAATTCTAGTTGTGAAATTAATAGTGATTCCATTTTAGCTTTATAAACATCGAATTGTTTTTGTAAATCTTCTAATTCTTTTTTCTTCATAGCTACATCATTATCTATTTGCATAACAGCTTCTTTAGCTTTTCCTTGTGCTTCTCTTACTAATTGGTCAGCTTCTTGTTTTGCAACTTTTTTTATTTCATCGGCTGTTGTTTGTGCCATTACTAAAGTATTTTGTAGGGTTGATTCTATGTTTTTATACTTTTCTAAATCTTTCATAAGACTTTCTATTTTTGCTTCATTTTCATTAGATTGTTTATACATTTTTTCATAATCCACTGTCAATTCATCTAAGAAGTCATCTACTTCTTCAACACTATATCCATTCATCATTTGCTTTGAGAACTTTTTATTTTCTATGTCTAATGGTGTATACATATATACTTCCTCCTCTTTTCTAGAAGAATCTAGTTGTTATTTCCATTTCTTAACCAAGAAACAGATAATTTATTTTTTATTTCATCTCTAGCAACCATATCACTTGCAATGTCATAGTTATATGGTGCAATTAAAAATATTGCATTTGATATTTTTTGAATATGTCCATCTAAAGCATGAACTGCTCCACTTACAACATCAACAACTCTTCTTGCAACATCTTTATTAACATACTCTAAATTGATTATAACAGACTTTTTTTCTTTTAGTAAGTCGCAAATATCCTCTGCTTGTTCAAAACTAGTTGGTTGACAGATTGCCATTTTTACTTGCTGTGTTTGTGGCATAGCAACAACTCTGCTTCTATTTCTTCCCCATAGTTTCTTTTCTTCAACTTCTTCATCTTCTTCTCTTGTAACTTCTTCCTCATCATAGTTCTCTACTTCTTCTTCATCATTATCCCTTGCTGGATCCATTCCTAAAAAGCCCCACACTTTATTCATAATTGCTCCTGACATTTAAACAACCTCCTAAAAATTTTATTTGTCATTTGTAATAATCTTACTTGTATAAGTATCTAACTTTTTTGCTTCTTTGTCAAGTGTTTTAATTACTTGTAATTGTTTTTTAATATCTTTGTAATATCTTTGTAATATTTATTTGGGTTTTTTTAATATTTCGTCATATATAGTAATATTATTAACGTTTCGTATTTCTTCAGTTGTAAATCCTAACTCTTTGAGCTCATCTCTACTATAATTTGTTACTACCGAATATTTATCATTACCCCTTAAAATTTTTACATATATCTTGTCTTCATAATTATCTCTTTTTCTAATTACATACGAAATTTCATTTTCTCCTTTTTGTTCTTTTGCTATTGATTCATTAGGTATTTTTTTCCCAGAACTACTCCACCATACTATATCTAAAGATATTTTTCTATAACTAATTAAATCTTGTATATTTTGATTTACTTCAAAAATAATAATTCTATCATTATCTTCTTTTGAAATATATTCTATAGTTGCAGGCACTTCTTTGCCACTAGAAAGTCTTATTGTCACGTCGTCTCCTACCTCTGCTTCTTGACTTATTTCAGATGATAATATACAAGCAATGTAAAAATTAAATTCATCAATAATTTTTCCGCTCTCACTATTAGTTGCTATAATTTGTCCTGTTTTTATTTCTATACTTTCTAATAAATCTTTATTTATAGTATCAAATTTTTCTGGTGTCAAAATTTCTTCATATCCATCTATTTTATAAGATATCGTTCCGCTTACCGGTGCATTTACATACTCAATTCCTTCATTTAGTTCATTTTCATAGCTACTTCTCTCATCTATTAATTTTTTCAAATAAGAACCCGCAGGACTCCTTTCACCTACAATTCTAGATTTTCTATCTATATAAGAATCAATATCTTTTTTATATTCTCTAATTTTTGTTAAATCTGTTTCTCCTTGTAATTGATCTAATTTTTCTGATATTTGTGCTTCTAGTGCACTAATATCATCCGAAGGATTTTCTTCTTCTTTTTGCATTGCTTCATCTATTTTTTTGTCTAATTCGCTTATTTTCTTTTCTAATTCATCCTCACCATTTGAGTAATATCTAAAAATAGGCTCGTTTTTAGCAACTTTTTCTCCTTCTGACTTTATTTGTTCCATACCATTCTTATAATTTTTACCTGTTACAACTTGTTCACTTCTAATTATGTATCCTATAGTATCTTCTTCTTCAGTTATTGATCCTTCTTCTACCATAAATGTGTCAGTTGGATTTACTATAAGCATAATAATATTATATATGCAAAAAGACAAAACTATAAGTAATACAACAGAAACTAAAGCTAATCTTTTTACATTAACTCTAGGAACTTTTTCTTGTTTATTTTTTACTTTAACATTTGTTTCTTCTTTTTTCTTATTGTTCACTACATTCCTCCATAATAATCTTTATGTTATCTTCAGTATTTTTTAGTCCGTCTATCCATATAATATTATCTATTCTTTTAAACCATGTAAGTTGTCTTTTAGCATATCTTCTTGTTTCCATTTTTATTTTATCTATCATTTCTTCTTTTGCCAAATGCCCATCTAAATATTCTTTCACTTCTTTGTATCCTAATCCTTGCATTGCAGTAGGCATATCTTGATATTTTGATATTATATTTTTCACCTCATCAATAAGTCCTGCTTCTATCATTATATCTACTCTTTTATTTATTCTTTCATATAATTTTTCTCTATCCATAGTAATTCCAAAAATTTTATAATCATATGGAACGTCTTTTCTTGAATTTCTTTCTAATTCTGTTTTAGTTTTTCCTGTAGCATGATATATTTCCAATACTCTTAATATTCTTTTCTTATCATTGTTACTTATTTTCTTTGTAGCATCAGGATCTATTTTTTCTGCTTCTTTATATAAAAGTTCCAGTCCGTTCTCTTCTGCATATTTTTCTAATTTATTCCTATATTCTAAATCATTTTCTATTTCTCCATATTCTATATTGTATATAAGAGAATTTAGATATAAACCTGTTCCTCCTACAATAATTGGTGTTTTTCTTTTACTTATTATTTCTTCTATTGCATTTATCGCATCTTTTTTATAGTCAGAGACACTATATCTTCTATCTGGTACCACACAATCAACTAAGTAATGCTTTATTCCTTGCATTTCTTCTTTAGTTGGCTTTGCAGATCCTATATTCATATCTTTGTATATTTGCATAGAGTCGCAAGATACAATTTCTCCATTTATTTTTTTTGCAAGTTCTATAGAAAGACTTGTTTTACCAGAAGCAGTTGGTCCACATATAACAATAATTTTTGGTTTATTCATAATCATCCTTCTATTCTATAATATTATTTTCTTCTACTTTGTTTTCAATTTCTCCTATAGAATTTTCCTCTATATTTTCGGACTCTATATTATTAGATTCTTCTATATTATTTGTTTCTTCATTTTCAACTTCTGCATTTGTTTCACTATTTTCTTCTGTATTATTTTGACTTTCCATTTCTGAATTTTCTTCACTATTATTTATCTGTTCGTTAAATAACTCTAATGCATTATTTTGTATATTTTTAAAATAGAAAAACTCTCCTATTAATAGTATTACTAATAGTATAAATAATACTATTATCCTATTTCTTAATTTATCAATTTCTAATTTTCCATCTTTATATTTTTTATATGAACTTGTAAAAAACGTCAATGTGCATAATCCATTTACAGGAACAAAAGTAAATGTTATAAGGTCTCTTCCAGCTTCTGATGTAGATTCATCAATACCTATTCCACTTAAGAAATAAACCAATGATACTAATCCATACATTATTGCCACACCTACAGCAATAAATATTATTTTATCTTTCTTTTCAACATTTTCTCCTAATAATTTATACATAGCAAAGACATTAACTATATTTAATATTAAGATAAATATTACAATAAAAATATTCATTTTTTTATTCCTTTCTATCTTCTTGAAAATTTCTTTTCAATATCTGTCTTACTCATCTTTATTGCTGTTGGTCTTCCATGAGGGCAAGTAAATGGATTTGGTAATACTAATAATTGCGACATTAATTTATCCACTTCTTCTTCATTTAATGCCATATGTGCTTTTACCGCAGCCTTACATGCGACAGTTGCAATAAATTTTTCTTCTTTTTCTTGTTTTGCTGTTCTTGCTACTGTATTTATTTCATCTAAAGTCTCTAAAAATAATTCTCTTGTATCTAAATCTATGCAAATATCAGGTACCCCTGTTAATTTTATTGTATTTTCTCCAAACTCTTCTAAGGTAAATCCAGCTTTTCTAAACAATTCCATATTATCTTTTGCTATATCCATTTCTTTATGTGATAGTGTAATTATATCTGGAAGTAGCATTAATTGTGAATTTTTATTGGTATCATTATAATAATTTGCCTTTACTTTTTCATACATAATTCTTTCGTGTGCTGCATGCTGATCTATAATGTACATATCATCTTTCATTTGTATGATTATATATGTAGAAAATGCTATTCCTATAAATTTATATACAGGTTTATTATTTTTTTCTAAATCTTTAAAAACTGAAACATTTTCAGCCTTTGATAAATCCTTATCAGGCATTATTGGTTTTGCTATGTCTATTAATTCTGTTTTATATTTTTCTTTCTCTTCTTGAAGTTTTTCTGCCCTTGCATCTTCTATCTTTCTTCCAAAAGTACGTTCATACATTTCTGCAAATGACATTTTAGGCTTTGGTGTATTTTCAATTTCTTCTTTTTGTATAGTTGCAGGAAATTCTTCTAATTTTTTAATATTTTCCATTAACTTTTCATTTACTTCTTTTGTATCTAGAGCTTTTGTTTCCATATTGTCTAACTCTTTTATATCATCCACTTCTGTCACAACATTATTATTACTTAATTTTTTTTCATCCTCTTTTAGTTTATTTGCCTGTCTTTCTGCATATATTTGTGCTAAAAAATTATTTTCTAGTGAAGCAAATCCGCTATTTTTTTCCTCACTCTTTATATTCTCCTCTTGATTAACATTTGGCTTAGCATTATGTTCTTCTATTTTCATGTTAAATTTTATATTTTCACTTTCTTGTTTTAGTTCATCAGTTCTTTCTGGATTTCCTACTAAATCGCCTTTTAGTAAGGTTTCCTTAATAGCATGATATACTGCTTTAAATACTTTATTTTCTTCTTCGAATCTTACTTCTAGCTTAGCTGGATGAACATTTACATCGACTTTTTGAGGATTCATGTCTAAGTTTAATATGGCAAAACCATATTTTCCTATTGTAACCATTCCTTTAAAACCCTGTTCAGCTGCACTAGTAAGAGTTTTATCTTTAACATACCTTTTATTTACAAAAAACATTTGGTTTGATCTATTTGAACGTGCAATAATAGGCTTTCCTATAACTCCTGTTATTTTTATATCCTCAAATTCATAATTAACATCTAATATATTTTCTGCTACATCTTTTCCAAAAATACTATATACAACAGCCTTCATATCTCCATTTCCTGGTGTTTGTATAACTGTTTTTCCTGTATTTATAAGTTTAATTGCTATATTTGAATTTGAAAGAGCAATTCTAGTAATTACATCTTCTATATATCCAGCTTCTGTAAAATCTTTTTTTAAGAATTTATATCTTACTGGTGTATTAAAAAATAAATCTGTAATTGTTATAGTAGTTCCTTTAGGACATCCTGCCTCAACTTTATCTGTAATGTCTCCACCTTCTACACATATTTTATATCCTATTTCATTTTCTTCTCTTTTTGAAACAAGTTCAACTCTACTAATTGCTGCAATACTAGCTAATGCCTCTCCTCTAAATCCCATGGTTTTTACTATTTCCAAATCCGTGGCTTGTCTTATTTTGCTTGTTGCATGTCTTTCAAATGCAATTTCCATATCATCTGGCCAAAAACCTTTTCCATTATCACTAACACGAATATAAGATATTCCTCCATTTTTTATTTCTACTGTTATTGTATTTGCACCTGCATCTATAGAATTTTCTACAAGCTCTTTTACTACTGAAGCAGGTCTTTCAATTACTTCTCCTGCTGCAATTTTATTTATAGTTAAATCATCTAAAAGTACTATATTTCCCATTTTAATACAACAATCCTTTCAATATATTTTCTTACGTTTATTTTGTACAAATTATATCACTAAGATTTACTCATTGTAAAGTAAATCTGTAACACTTTATAACTTTTTAGAATAATATATACCATACAAAAGAACAAGAAAATTAGTTCTTAATAGGAGGTATTAAAATGGGATGTTGTGGTAATAACGGAGAACTTTTATGGTTCATAATCCTATTCTTGCTACTATTCTGCTGTGGAGGAAACAACTGTTGTAGCAATAATAATAGCTGTGGTTGCTAAAATTCTATGTTATAGCTTTACTTATTGAAAGGAGGGGAGTATAGATGCAAGAAAATAGAGGATGTGGATGTGGCTTCGGTTTTGGTGATGACTGCATATGGATAATAGTTTTAATAATCCTTATCTGCTGCTGTTGTGGTGGAAACAGAGGAGGATGCTGCTAACATAATAAAGCAAAATTCCCCTTTAGTCGATAAACTAAAGGGGAATTTTTATAAAAATAGAACGCATAAAAAATACATGCATTCTAATTTTTTCTTTCTATATTAGGATTATTTTTTCTCCTATCACTTCTTCTATTTCCATTATTCAATTTTGGCTTTTCTTTTTTTCTCCTAGTATCTTTCCTTCTCTCCTCTATAATATTTCCGGTTCCATCTACTATCATAATTCTTTCTCCTTTGCAATATAGTATTATATTTATATTAACTCATTTTATTTATAAAATCAAGTATATTAATTCAATTTATTCTTATTGAGCAAAGATTATTGACAAATTTTATTATTTACATTTCTTACTGCCAATGATTTAAATTATTAGTAATATAAAGTTTTTTCCAAAATTTTATGTTGTAAAGTTAAAGTAAATATAGTATAATAAAATATGTATTTCATATGGGGATGTATTTGGTTTCGACAGTATTCCAGAAGTATGAATGGCAAGTAGTGGAGTTGCCTGGCCACTTAAAAAGGCAAAACTTAAATATAAACGCTGATAATAGAGAATTAGCATACGCTGCTTAGTTTTAGTAGCGACGTCTTACTTTAAATGCCCACGTTTTTAGATAAGGCGACGATTAGTGGGAAACGAAGCTATTTTTTTGCCACAAAAATAGTAGGTAACCTAGTGGCTACTTTAATATAACATTTGTTTGTTAATTTTATATTAAAGGAATTTTAATAACAAACTAAACTTGTAGAAATTTATATGGAAAGAATATTGGACAGGAGTTCGACTCTCCTCATCTCCACCAAATTGTGTCAATGGTTGTCAATGGGGACGGAGAATTTTGACACATTATTTATTCATTATATAACCTTCTTATTGTCTCCCTACCCATATGTACTTTTTTAGCAATATTTCTTAATGAAATATTGTATTGTTTATTCAAAATTATTATAAGTTCTTTTAATTTTCTTTTATTTCTTTTTAAATCTACTAATTCTATTTCGTTTTCCTTTAAAAAATTTTTTATAATTTTTTCTCCTATATCTTCGTCATTATCATCTACATCTATAAATGTATAATTTTCATTTAATTCTTTATCAATTCTTTTATAATTTGAATACGGGTAATCTTCTGCCTTTTTACAAATTCCTGCTTTCACTGGATTATTATAAATATATTTTAAGCAATTATATAAATATTTTTCTGTATAAATTCCTTCTGCTCGATATCTGTCTCTAAATACATAACCAACTCTACTGTATTTTTTGTTATAATATTTTCCATATTTTGTATTAAGTCTTTGCATGTATTTGCTTAATTCTTTTATTTCTTCTGCTTTTATTAGCATATGTGCATGATTGTTCATTATACAATATCCTACTATTTTAATTTTTTGTTCTTTTGTTAGATGATACATTATTTTTATATAATACTTTATGTCCTCTGCTTTTTCAAATATATAGCTTTTGTTTATCCCTTGCGTAATCACATGAAAAAATGATGTTTTAATATAACTTCGTGGAAGTCTTGGCATGATTTATGCCTCCTTTGAAAAAATTTTTATAAATCGAATAAAAAATGATATGATATAAAATTTTAGTTATTATAACATATCATTTTTTTATTTTTTGTCGAAATTTGCTTTTTTTATAACATTTTCTGTGTCAAAATTCTCCGTCCCCTGTGACACTTTACAGCTGAAAATACACGTAAAAATTGGAAGAGATGATTTAATCCTCAAAGAAGTGAGAATACTTGGTGTATTCTCACTTTCTTTTGTTTTCCATTGTAGCAAAAATTTTGATTAACTAATTCATCTCAACTTTTCCAACAATATCTGTAACATTTTCAATATTGTACTTTCTCATGTAATTTTCTATTCCTTCAATAGTTTTTATACTTGTGTATGGATCAGCAAAGTTTCCAGCACCAATTGATACTGCAGTTGCTCCTGCAAGCATAAATTCTATTGCATCATCTCCTGACATAATTCCACCCAATCCCATTATAGGAATGTTTACCGCTTTTGAAACCTGATATACCATTCTTACTGCGACTGGTTTTATTGCAGGTCCTGATAGTCCTCCTGTATTATTCGCTAATACTGGTTTTCTTGTGTTTATATCTATCTTCATGGCCAACAATGTATTTATTAATGATACTGCATCTGCCCCTCCATCTTCTACTCCTTTAGCAATACTTGCAATATCTGTTACATTAGGTGTAAGCTTTACTATTAGTGGTTTATCTAACACTTTTCTTACTTCGCTAGTTACTTTTTTTACACCTTCATATGTATTTCCAAATGCCATACATCCTTCTTTTACATTTGGGCAAGATAAGTTTAATTCAACGCCATCTATATCTAAACTATTTAATATTTTACATAATTCTACATATTCTTCTATAGAGCTTCCACATGCATTTACTATTATTTTCGTGTCAAATTGTCTTAAAAATGGTAAATCATTATTTGCAAAAAACTCTACTCCTGGATTTTGAAGCCCTATACTATTTAACATTCCACTTGCTGTTTCATAAACTCTTGGAGGTTTGTTACCACTTTTTGGTTTTAAAGATGTACCTTTAGTTATAACAGCTCCTAGCTTTCCTAGATCGAAAAAATTACTATATTCTCTACCATATCCAAACGTTCCTGATGCAACTGTTACTGGATTTTTCATTTTTATTCCTGCAAAATTAACTTCTGTATTCATTTACTCTCTTTCCTCCATTCCTTTTAGTATTAAATTTACCTGCTTTTTAAAATTAATTTCTAGAATAACATTTATAAAATTAATATCTTTTATTCTTTTAAATATAACTCTATCATATTTTTATGATTTCTTACTAATATTATATTCTATTTAAAACTCTACATCTTTTGCATTAAATACTGGTCCTGCTTTACATACATGAAAATATTCTGGTACTTCTTTTGAACTTTCTGCTTTTTTTACCGCACAACCTAAGCAAACTCCCAATCCACATGCCATTTTTTCTTCTAATGATACTTGGCAATTTATATTGTTCTCAACTGCATAATTTTTAACTGCCCTTAGCATTGGTGTTGGTCCACAGGCGTATATACATTCATATTTTTCTTTTTCCATATCTTGTTTTAAAAAGTCTATTGCAAATCCCCTATTTTTATATGAACCATCATCTGTAGATATATTTAAGTTATTAGTTAGCTTTCCAAATTTGTCTTCTAACATTACTAAATCTTTATTTCTAAAGCTTAAATACACTCCTGTTTCCGCATTACTTCCTTTTGCTTGTTTAAGAAGTTCATATAAAGGGAATATTCCTATACCTCCACCTATTATCGCTATTTTTTTATAATTTTCTAACTTAAATGTTCCATATCCCAATGGACCTATTATATCTATCTTATCCCCAACCTGTTTTCTAGATAAAATTTCAGTTCCCTTTCCTTTAATTTGAAATATAAATTCTAATATTCCATTTTCTTTATCTAAATTATGTATACTTATTGGTCTTCTTAAAAATGGTTCTGTTTGGTCAGTTACTCTTATTTCTATAAAATTTCCTGGTCTTGCAGACTTTACTATACTATCTGCTTTTACAGCGAATTTATAAACCCCTTCTATTATTTTTTCTTTATTTACTAATTCTGCTAGTATTTGTTCTGGCATTCTTTTACCTCCTATTAAATATTTTTTATAAAAAATTAACACTTTAGAATTTAGATTTTAAATTCTTAAAATTTTAAACTTAAAAAATTTTCATGTGTCAATCTTCTCCGTCCCCATTGACACAATTTCGTCTCTCATTCTTATTGCTTCTGCTCTTGTAGCTTTTGCAAAATCCGCTTCTTCGTACTTATCTTTCCATAAATCCGACTTATAGGCACACATCAATCCTCTTGAGCTATTTACAATTCCTCCTAATCCGTTTTTATCAAATCCTAACGCGATATCTTTTGCAGTTCCTCCTTGTGCACCATATCCAGGAATTAAGAAAAATGTATTTGGAGCAATCTTCCTTAAATTTTCTAATTGTTTTGGATATGTTGCTCCTACTACTGCTGAAATACTACTATATCCATATTTTCCAACTAGTTCTTTTCCCCAGTCTTCTACTAAGCTTATTACTTTTGTATATACTTCTTCCCCTGTTTCTAGCTTTATATCTTGTAATTCTCCAGAAGAAGGATTAGATGTTTTAACTAATATAAATACACCCTTATCATAAGTTTTGCAATCATCTATAAAAGGTTTTATACTATCAATTCCCATATATGGATTTAAAGTTACAAAATCGACATCATAAATAGGTATTTCTTTTTCTCCTACTTTTGTTCTTCCTAAATATGCATTTGAATATGCTTTTGCTGTTGTACCTATATCACTTCTTTTTATATCTGCAATAACTATCATACCTTTTTCTTTAGCGTATTTACAGGTTTCTTCAAAGGCTTTCATTCCCTCTAATCCATACATTTCATAAAACGCTATCTGAGGCTTTACTGCTGGTATTATATCATATACAGCATCAATTAAGGCTTTATTAAATTCTATTATTGAATGTGATATTCCTTCTAAGTCATCACTATGCTTATTTCTTATGCATTGTGGTATCATTTCATATCTTGGATCTAATCCAATTACGGTAGGATTATTCGTCTCTTTTATTTTTTCTATAAGCCTATCTATTGCATTCATATTATTTTCCTCCTATCCTTCATATACAATTCTTCCAGAAACTATTGTATATTTTACTTTTCCCTTTAATTCTTTTCCTATAAAAGGACTATTTTTTGATTTTGATACAACCATTTCTTCTGTATAAATATATTTTTCATTTTCATTATATATTGTTATATCAGCAATTTTCCCTACTTCTATTGTTCCTCTATCAATTTTTAATAATTTTGCAGGTGTATATGAAGTCAATCTTACTAAGTCAAAGTGATTTATCTGTTTCGTATCTATCAAATTCATTATTTCTGCTGAAAGTGCTGTTTCAAATCCTATAATTCCATTTGGTGCTTTAGATAATTCTTGATTTTTTTCATCTTTACTATGTGGTGCATGATCTGTTATTATACAGTCTATAGTTCCTTCCTTTAACCCTTCTATTATAGCTTTTCTATCTTTTTCTTCTCTTAAAGGAGGATTCATTTTAGCATTTGTTCCAGAAGTCAATACCTCATCTACCGTAAATGTAAAATAATGTGGACAAGTTTCACATGTTATTTTTACGCCTCTCTTTTTTGCATCTCTTATCATATCTTTACTAGTTTTCGTACTTATATGGCATATATGTCCTCTTACTTTATTTGTTTCAGATATAACTATTTCTCTTGCTGCCATTATTTCTTCTGCCTCTGGTAAAACTCCTTCCACTCCAAGTCTATCTGCTACTGGTCCAGCATTTATTGCTCCACTAGATACAGATTTTTCTTCACAATGTGATGCAACATATGTACCAAGTTTATCTGCTTCAATCATAGCTTGTCTCATCATTCTACTATTAACTACAGGCATACCATCATCTGAAAATGCTATAGCTCCTGCTTTCTTTAGTTCACTAAAATTTACTAACTCCTCCCCTTTTTCTCCTTTACTTACTGATGCATAAGGAAGTATGTTACACAAATTAACTCTTTTTGCCTCTTTAATTATTTTTTCTAAAGTTTCTACATTATCAGGAGTTGGCTTTGTATTTGGCATAGGACATATAGTAGTAAAACCTCCTGCTACTGCACTTTTAGCTCCAGTTTCTATTGTTTCTTTATATTCAAATCCAGGTTCCCTTAAATGGCAATGTATATCTATCATTCCAGGAATTACTTTTAAGTTTGTACAATTTATTATTCTATCTACATTTTCATTAATATTTCTTCCTATTTTAGATATTTTCTCATCTTCTATTAAGATATCATATATTCCATTTACTTTTGTTTTATAGTCTATTAAATTACCATTTTTTAATAATATTTTCATAATAAATCATCCCTTTCTATAATCACAAACTTTTATATTTTAAAAACCTTCTCTTTGTACTTTTTCTTCACAATATTTACACCTATACACAGCATTTTCTTTATCTGTAAGCTCACATATATGTGGAAGTTCTTGTTCTATAGATGTAATACATCTGGGATTCTTACATTTTATTATATTAACCAACTTTTCAGGTAAATCTGGATGATATTTTTCTATAATCTTTCCATTTTCTATTTTATTTATTGTAATATTTTTGTCTAAATATCCTAGTATCTCTAAATTTATATTCATATTATCAGATATTTTTATTATGTCTTTTTTATTAGCTTTGTTACTTCTAGCGTTTTTTATTATTGCAACTGATGTATCTAACTTATCTAAGTTCAAATAATTATATATTTCAAAGCTTTTTCCAGCTTTTATATGATCTATAACATAACCATTTTCAATACTATCAATATTCATTTTTTATTTACATTATCAATTTTATAAAAATATTCAAATTGATTCCTTTCTATAAATTTATTTTATTCCAAGTAAATCTAAAATTAATGCCATTCTTATATATTTGCCATATTTTGCTTGTTTAAAGTAGCATGCCCTTTCATCATCATCTACTTCTACCGATATTTCATTTACTCTTGGTAAAGGGTGCATTATACATAAATCATCTTTAGCATTTTCTAATTTTGTTTTATCTAATATATATGAATCCTTTAATCTAATATAGTCTTCTTCATTAAAAAATCTTTCTCTTTGCACTCTTGTCATATATAAAATATCTAAATTAGGCATAAATTTTTCTAAATTATTTGTTTCATAATATTCTATATTATTTTTTTCTAATATATCTTTTCTTATATAATCTGGGATTTCTAATTCTTTTGGTGAAATTAGTACGAATTTAATATTTTTATATCTTGCCATTGCGGCTATTAAAGAATGAACTGTTCTTCCGAATTTCAAATCACCACAGATACCGATTGTTAAATCTGTTAGTCTGTGTTTTTCACATTGAATAGTTAATAATTCTGTTAAAGTTTGTGTTGGATGGTTATGTCCTCCATCTCCTGCATTTATTACAGGTACGTCTGATTTCATAGAAGCAACTAAAGGAGCACCTTCTTTTGGATGTCTAATAACAATTATATCTGCATATCCACTAATAACCTTTACTGTATCTGATACACTTTCTCCTTTTGATACTGAACTTGAACTTGACGAAGAAAAACCTAATACATTTCCACCAAGTTCATACATTGCTGCTTCAAAGCTTAGTCTTGTTCTTGTGCTTGGTTCATAAAACAATGTTGCAATTTTTTTTCCTTCACATTTTTTAGAATATCTTTCCTTGTTTTTTATAATATCTTGTGCAACAACTATAAGGTGGTTAATTTCATCTGTTGACAAATCTTTTATATCAATTAAATGCTTCATTCTTCCCTCCTTTATTTTTTATAAACTATATATATAATTCTAAAATAAGTCAAGTAAATTTTATCTAAAAATCTCTTTCATTAAATCTGAAAAAGTATTCGCTTATTTTACTTTTCTTTCGTCTCCACCAATCCTTTTTTATATGCCTGTATTTTATATTACTTAGCTCCTTGACTTATTTTTCTTTTTATAATATTATCATTTTAAAATATTTTAGTTGGAGGTACTTTTATGTCTAATATTATGTCCTATCTATTTTCTACAAAAGCAATAAAATTTTGTGAAGAAAACAAACCTTTTTGGTATACATCTGGTAAAATTGGTCCATATTTTATAAACACACACTTTATATATGGTAGTGAAAAAGATGCTACCGAATTGTTATCTTTTATCGATGCATCTTTATCTGATAAAGTGACTCTACCTAAAAAAGTATTTGAAAAAACATTAAAACAATATGAAAAAAATGAAATTTACCATAATGTTATTGAATCTATGAAAGAATATATTTTAAATAATATTAATATTGACGAAATTGACTACATTTCTGGTGGTGAAAGAAGAGATTGGTTTTTTTCTAACATTATCGCTTATTTATTAAACAAGCCACATATCACAATATATAAAAATTTATCAACAATGTTAAGCGATAGTAAATTTGAAAATACATTAGAAATTGAAAATATCGAAAACAAAAAAGTTTTACATATAGCAGATTTAGTTACAGTTGCTTCAAGTTACGTTAGAGCATGGATTCCAGCAATTCAAAATTTAGGTGGCAAAATATGCTGGTCTTGTGTAGTAGTCGATCGTATGCAAGGTGGAAAAGATGTTTTAGAAAAAGAAGGCGTAAAATCATTTTCTTTAGTACAAGTTGATAGCACTTTATTTAAAACAGCTTTTGAACATAATATTATAAATGAAAACCAGCTAAATATGCTAGAACAATTCTTTAAAAATCCAGACGAAACAATGAGAAATTTTCTAATAAATCATCCTGAATTTATAGAAAATGCTCTAAACTCAGATGAAAAAACAGCTAAAAGAGCCAAACTTTTAGTTGATGGAAATTTATATAATTTAAAATAAAAGTAAACATTCCTTTAACAAAGGAATGTTTTTTATATTATAAACATTAATTTTATAGTAATTTTTTACTATAAAGCTTTCTTTATGCTTTTTGCTGATAATGTTATTCGTCTTTACTAATTATGTAAATTATGTTATAATATACCTGTACACGCGTTATTCCCTTGAAAAAAATATGAAAGCGAGGTTCTTATTAAATGGCGATGTACGAAAACTTGGGTTTTTGCCCCAGCAACAGCTTCACGACGTATTTTCAGACTGGAGAGAGGGCTCCTCTCTTTGACAAGGCCCAAAAGGCTTTGAATTTGCTTGGGGACAGAAAGGGATACATGGTTTATGAGGGGTGTTCCCCAAACTACAATCTTCCCTACATCGTGGACGCCATTTGTGGCGCCACCGGAACTCTTGGTCTGCAAATCTGCGCAGCCCTGGAGTACCTCATTCCTGACTGCAAATATGCAGTCAACGGAAGGAAAATCCGTTGTCATGACGTGATTTCTCCGTTCGACATTCCCGGGGTCTCTCAGGAGACCAATGAACGTTACCTTCGTTTTCCCAGCTCTTCCACCGTTCTCATGGAGGACGAGCGCTACCTCGCAGGAGTCATTAACAACAGCGACTCGGTGGATATTTACTTATATCAGAAATAACCACCTCAAATAGTAGTCCCTTCTTAGGAGATTAGTTTTCAAGGGCTAATTAGAGACTGACATTCTTGTCAGTCTCTCTACTTTTATAAACTATATAAATTTTAATATTATAATTATTTTTATATTTTCCTTGCATAAATTATATTTTTATGCTAATATTATATAGTAACTTTATAGGGGTATAGTGTTAACGGCTAGCATAATGGTCTCCAAAACCACAGGTGAGGGTTCGAATCCTTCTACCCCTGCCACATAAAATCACTTCAAAATAAACTTTAATTATTGATAAATTAAAGTTTATTTTTTTATTAAAACATTATTTGATAAAGCTATATTGTAAATTATAAATTCACATGATATAATTCAATCTGTTATAAAAATAATAATGGTGGAAAAATGAATAAAATAAAAAATTTAATAAAAAAGTTTTGTACAAAAGAAGTAATTTCATACATAATATTTGGAGTATTAACAACTTTAGTTAACATTTCTGTATCATATATTCTTACTGCATTTGCTAATGTGGAAGGAAACATTGCAAGTACAATAGGAATAATTTGTTCAATCTTATTTGCATATTTTACAAATAGAAAATGGGTATTTGTCTCATATGCACATACTTTTAAAGAAAAATTAATTGAATTTGGAAAATTTATGTTAGCTAGAGCATTCACAATGGTTATAGAAATAATAGGAGTATTTCTATTAAACAATATACTTCATACATTCTATGGAATATTTAGCGATAATATAGCTTATTTAATTAATAAAAGCATAATGACGATAATAGTAATAATTCTAAATTTCTTTTTCAGCAAATTCTTTACTTTCAAAAAAAATGGTAATCGGGGACGTTTCCTAATTACCAAAACGTGGTAATTTGGAAACGTCCCTAATTACCAAAACGTGGTAATTTGGAAACGTCCCTAATTACCTAAATGTGGTAATTGGGGACACATCTTTAATTTTGTGGGGCTATTAGATAAGGAGTTTTTATGTCTTATAGTTTTTTTAAGTCTTTTTATTTCATCTTTTTATTAATTTTTATTTTTATAATTTTCATCTCATGTTTTTTTACTCCCTATATTGTTTCTACATCAACCAATTTTTCTAATGAATTTTACTACACAGATAATAATTCTTCCGATTATATATGGCCTACTCCAGGTTATACTAGAATAAATTCATATTTTGGAAGAAGAACTTCTCCTACTGCTGGTGCTTCATCATATCATAAAGGAATTGATATTGGTGCTCCTGAAGGAAGCAAGCTTCTTGCTATATGTAATGGTAAAATTACTTTTACGGGCTTTCTAGGTGGAGGTGGTTATACAATTACATTATCTGTTAACAACATTAAAATAACTTACTGTCATGTTTCACCTTTATATATAGTAAGTACAGGAGATATAGTTTCTAAAGGAGATATTATAGGTTATGTAGGTCCCAAAAATGTATATGGGGTCGTTCGGAAATCAATATTATGATTCAAATGGTAATCCTACAAATGGTGCTACTACTGGACCTCATCTCCATTTAGGAGTACGTATTAATAATGAGTATATTGATCCTTTAAGTCTTTACAATTAAAATATTTTACTGATTTTAATCTTAATTTTCTTTACCACTCTCTGATATCTTCCCTTTTTCCAAAACCAGTTAATCTAAAATATCCTTCTCCACTTGGACCAAATCCCGATCCTGGTGTTCCAACTATTCCGTATTTTTCTATCATTTCATCAAAAAAATCCAATGATGTTTTTCCATCTAATGTTTTTATCCAAATGTAAGGCGAGTTCACCCCTCCAAATACTTTATATCCAAGTTTTTCAAATTTATTCTTTATTATATCTGCATTTTGCATATAATATTTTATATTTTCTTTTATTTCTTTTTGTGCTTCTTCTGTATAAACAGCCTCCGCACCTCTTTGTGTTATATATGATACTCCGATTAAATTTTGTACAATGCCTTCTATTCCATATTTTATTTAATGAAACCTCTTCTACTTTATTATTATATATAACTTTTCTTGTTAAAGCTTTTGGAACTATTGTATATGCACATCTTACTCCAGTAAATCCAGCCATCTTCGAAAAGCTTCTAAATTCTATTGCTACTTCTTTTGCTCCTTCTATTTCATATATACTATGTGGTATATTTTCATCTACTATGTATGCTTCATATGCAGAATCAAAAAGAATTATTGAATCATTTTCTTTTGCAAATTTTACCCATTTTGCTAATTCACTTTTTTCTAATACTGTTCCAGTTGGATTATTTGGATAACACAAATAAATAATATCTGGTATTTTCTTTGGAATAGTTGGTATAAAATTATTTTCTTCTATACATGGCATATATATTATATTTTCATATTTCTTTTCTCTGCTATCATATTTACCTCCTCTTCCTGAAATTACATTTGTGTCTATATATACAGGATAAACTGGATCTGTAATTGCGACTATATTTTCTCTTTCAAATAAATCTACTATATTTCCAACATCACATTTTGAACCATCTGATATAAATACCTCATCCATACTAATCTCTATGTTTCTAGCTTTATAGTCATTTTCTATTATTTTTTCTTTTAGAAAATCATATCCCTGTTCTGGTCCATATCCTTTAAATGTATTACTTTCACCCATTTCGTCACAAGCTTTTTTCATAGCATTAATTACCGTTTTCGGTAATGGTTTAGTCACATCACCTATGCCTAAATTAATAATTTTCTTATTCGGATATTTTTCTTTATATTCCTTTACTTTTCTATTTACTGTCGAAAACAAATAACTATCTTGTAATTTTAAAAAATTACTGTTTATCTTAACCATAAGAATTCCTCCACTTAATTAAATTCTTCCTCTAAATACTATTGTAGCAGTTCCTGTCATATATACATGATTATCATTCTCATTCCATTTTATTTCTAGATTTCCTCCAAGTAATTCTACTAAGACTTTTCTGTCCGTATATTGATTTAATACACTTGCTACTGTAGCAGCACATGCTCCAGTCCCACAAGCTAATGTTTCTCCTGTTCCTCTTTCCCATACTCTCATTTTAATATTACTTTTATCTATAATTTCAACAAATTCCACATTCGTTTTATTTGGAAATTCACTTCTTTTTTCCAAAAGAGGTCCATACTCTTTTATGTCTATATTTTCTATATTATTAACAAAAATAATAGCATGAGGATTCCCCATTGATACACATGTTAATGTAAATATTTTATTTTTTATTGCTATTTTCAAGTCCATTATTGGTGCATTTTCTCGAGTTAAAACTGGAATTTTAGCTGGCTCTAGTATTGGCTCTCCCATATCTACTGTAACCCTTTCTACAAGTCCTTTATTTCCCACTAATAATTTTACCTTTTTTATACCTGCTAATGTTTCTATAGTAAATTCTTTTTTATCTATAAGTCTGTAGTCATATACATATTTTGCAAAGCCTCTTATTCCATTACCACACATTTCAGCTTCACTACCATCTTTATTAAATATTCTCATTTTAAAATCTGCTACTTTGCTGTTACATATTAGTATAATTCCGTCAGCACCTACGCCAAAATGTCTATCAGATAATCTTTTAGATAATTCTTCTGGGAAAAGTGGTTCTCTATTACTTATACAATTTATATAGAGATAGTCATTTCCTAACCCATGTGCCTTTACAAACTCCACCATAATTAATTCATCCTTTCATTTTATAAACTTTTTATATTAAATATTATTCATTGTGGTAAAGTTTTATAACAAAAGGTGAGGATGCTACGTGTGCGTAAGCATCCTCACCTTTTTAGCTTAGTTTTCAAGCATTGCTCCCAGTTTATATCCAAGCATCGTACCTGTAAAAGTTCCAACTCCACCGACAGTAACTATCGCTACTCGAACAGCAAAATCTTCAATGAATAGAGTTCCAGATACCAAAATCATGGATGAAAAAAATAAAGCAACTACTATGGAACATAAAACCCGTCTTAACATAAGCTAATCCTCCTACCCAACTGGGCAATGAAATAAACAAGGTCTATACTATTATTATATCACTTTTTTCAAATTTTTACAATTTCTATCTAAATTGCATATACATTCACATAATTTTCTAATAAAAGTAACTACTAATTTGATTTTTACAATTTTTTCATTTTAGTAGTTACTTATATATATTATTTTATCTTTGTACAATAATTATATATCATACCAGCTGCTTCAGCTCTCGTAGCCGTTCCCAATGGATCTATTCTTGTTCCATTATCCTTTCCTGTTATTACTCCTGTAGCTATTGCCCAACTTATTGATGATTTAGCATAACTTGATACTTTATACCAATCTTTATATTTACTTGTATTTACTGTTGAACTTGCATACTTCTTTTTATATTTTGAATAATTACATAATATTGTTGCTAATTGTTCTCTTGTTATGTTTGCATTTGGTCCAAATCTTCCATCTCCATAGCCATTTACTACTCCATTTTTTGCAGCCCATCTTACTGCATCATAATAATATTGTCCTTTTACATCTGTAAAATCTTTTACTCCTGTTACCTTTGGTGAACCTTCCATTCTCCAAAGAATTGTTACTATCATTCCTCTTGTTATATTTGCATTTGGTCTAAATTCATATGCATTTGCACCTTTAATAATATTAGCTTCATAAACATATTTTACTGTATGATAGTACCAGCTATTTTGAGTTACATCAATAAAAGGTATTCCATTTGATGTTGTTACTGTATCTTTTATTTTTAATGAATTAATAATTTGATCTTTTTCTGTACCGTTTATATAGCTTTGGTTTACTGATACGAATGTACCTATATATGAATAGTTATCTGATAAAAATTGATATATAGCTAAATAATAATTCATACCAGTTTCTCTTTGCAAAAATTTAACTTGTAAACCTATACAACCACTTTTTTGTATAAGTTCTTTTGATAATAATGAAATATCTCCATCATATGCTTCTTCAAAATATGCTATCAAGTAATTCATATAATCCTCTGTTACAATCATATTTGCATTTTGCTTATCTTCTGATTGAATTACAAATGCAGTATAACCATTATCTTTGCTAGTCTCAATTTGATTTGTAGATACAGTTGTTTGATATGAATCTGGTATTGTAATAGCAAAAGTATCCGTTTCATAAGTTTTTGCCTCTACACTGATGTTCCAAATAAATAAAATTCCGATTGTTAATAATAAACTTAACAATACTTTGTTTTTTAATTTCATTTTTATCCCCCTTTACTTTTTTCTATTCCTATAGAATACTATAACTTTTACTATATTTCAATACATTATATCAATATTTTTTCATAACTATTAAAACCTAATTATTATAAAATTAATAAGTTATTTCTGATTGTATTCCTAAGCCATCTCCTGGACATACTAGTGTCTCAACCTTTTTTCTTTTCACTTTACTATTTACTTTTAGATTCGTAACAAAATCCATTCTTTTACCTTTGCTTGCAAATGTTTTAGGCTCTTCTAACATTTTTATTTCTTGTTTTTTATTAAATACATTTTTTATCCATTCTATTATTCGACTTATAATGTTCATCTTTCGTCTCCTTCCCCATAAACCACTTCTCCAGAGTTTTCAGATAAATCTACTTCTTTTTTTTCTTGCTTTTCATATTCCCATGGTCTAAGTCCGTTTATTTCTTTTCATATCTGCTTCATAACATTCAAATCTTTTTGTAAATTCCTCTTGTGCCAATTCAACAAATTGTCCACTTTCTTTATCTGCATAGTAAAATTTTTTACCCAACTCATTAGAATCTATATAAACATACAAAACTGGTCTTTTATCTTTATCATCTTTACTATAAACTCTATTTACAGTGCATTTATTAAATTTTAAGTTTTCATTATTTAAAAATAGTCCACTTAACATTTTAATAGTTGAATTTATACATGTAGCAAATTCTGGACAAGTTTTTGCAAGTAATAAAAATTGTTCTCTAATATTTTGTTCTGGCTGATTTGCATATAATTTATGTAAAGCTTTTGATTTCATCACCATATCCTTTGCTAAAAATTGCCCATCTTTATCTGCTAATCCTACACTTATAAATATTTTTCTTAAGCTTTGATCATCTAAACCTAATGTTGCATCTTCTAGTGCCTCATCATTTTTATGTGCCTCCGTATCTTCTCCCGTCTCAATAATGTCATTTTTTCGTGCCATTCTATAGCTTATGCAAAAATTATTTGGTCTTGTTCCAAATCTGTGGTTAGCTAAGTTCCAGGTTGGATCTAATATTGTATTTCCCCTTACTATATTTCCATTTGCTAAAGGAAGCTCTATATCTTTCAACTTTAAGAAAACATGTGTTTCGCTACTTATAATTTCGCTCTCCACTCCAATTCTGTCAAGCATATATTGCTCTATTTTTGATATTCCACTACATATTCCATATCCAGAACTAATTGTTCTCCATAAAGCTCTACTATTCATATCAAATACTTCTGTACCAAAGTCTGGGCTATAACTTATTTTTTTACCTATCGCACTGTCTATTAATGCTATTTTCTGTATTGTAGAATATTCTTGCCCCAAGCTTTCTAATACAGATGCTATCCATATTTCTCCTTCTCTATATTCACTAGATTTTGAAGGATATAATGTACCTTTCTTTAAAGTACTACATACTCTAAAATTTGGACAAATTTCACATAATTGCATCAACTTATCTCTTTGCTCTTTTGTAAATTTTTCTGGATTTATCATGATTAAATTATCTAATCCGCGATAATCTTCTAAATTTCTTGATAAATCTAAAGCAATCAGTCCTCCACCTTCTGTTGTTGGTATATCTAATGCTACTTTATATTCTTCTGGAAAACCGCTTGTGTCAATACCTTGCTTTACCTCATTTTTCAATGTAACTAAAATTTCTTTTTTTTCACTTAATGTTAAATTTATGTCTTCCATCCTACTTAAAAATTCCAATTGTCTTTTAGCATCTAATCCTCTTACAATATCAAACGGATGAATATCTTTTCTAATACAGAATTCTCTATTTTCTTTCATAAATCTGCACAATTCATCTATTTTCATCTGCTGTAATATACTTATTTCATTGTTATTACTAAAGTTATATTTTTCTTCTAATAATATCTTTACTTTATTTTGGTCACTTAAAGTTTTTATAATATTCATTACCATACAGATTTTTAAATAATAGTTTTCTAATACTTTCAATTTTGCATTTTCATCTGATAAACTTGTAGTCAATTCTACAATTAGTACTTCATTGAAATGTAACTCTCCTGTGATAAATTCTTTTTCATCTAATAATAAAGTTATTTTTGCATTTTCTCCTAGTGAAAGAACAATTTTCCTTAAATTAGTCTGAGTTAATTTATACTTTTCTATAGAAGCTCTATCATGCAATATTTGTAAAATCTCTTCATCAGATAAACCTTTTATAATATCAACAATTTGAAAGCTATCTAAATTTTCTAATATATTTTCATCAGGCAATGTATTCATATTTTCTCCTCATTAGTATAATATACATTTTATTTTTTAACATTATATCATCTTTAATATAATTTGACTATGTTTCATAAATAAAAAAGTAGTGATAAAAATGTTTTTCATGCATTCCACCATAACTATTGGCACTAAGCAAATAAAAAAAGACTTAACAGAAAACACTGTAAGTCTTACTTATGGTGCCTCGAAGTGGAATCGAACCACTGACACAGGGATTTTCAGTCCCTTGCTCTACCAACTGAGCTATCGAGGCAAATAATATTTACTTTAAAAATTGCCAAATGTTTAATTATTTTAATGTAAACTATTTGGCCTAAAACAAAAAAATGGCGACCTGGAACGGGCTCGAACAGTCGACCTCTAGCGTGACAGGCTAGCATTCTAACCAACTGAACTACCAGGCCATTTATAAAAATGGTGGGCGCAATAGGGCT
>JAGHJM010000099.1 GCA_017886645.1 Clostridia bacterium | reverse complement strand
GCATTAGCAAAAGAATTTTCAAATAAACCTGATGATGTTTTGGAACTACTTAATTACTCTGATGGTGAAGAAGAAATGTTTTTACCAGTATTTCAAAAGCTGTTTTCATATAATAAAAATTTAATTGACGAGATTATACAAAAAGCAAATCCTGAAGCATTACCTATTTTGGTTGCATATGTTGATGAAGAATATTATGATAGGATTGTAGAGAAGGCAAAAAGTGATACAGAAAGTCTATTAGATACATTATTAAAAATTAATAGATTAAATCCGAATTATCCAATAGAACAAATTGCTGAGGAAGAAGTGGAAAAAAACAAGGATAATAGTAAGGTGATAGATAGGTATTTGCGTAGATTTCCAAAGGAAAGACAAACGGAAAGAATGATTCAAATTTTTATAAATGGAGATGGAGAATTTAGATTATTTCCTGATAATATATTTGAATATATTAATCCTAAATATAAAGAAAAGTATGAAAAAAAGTTTAAGCAAACTGAAAATATAATGTATGATTGGGCGGAAGTAGAAGAGCAAACTCCTGAACAATTTGTTGAAGTTCTTCATAAGATAGAACAATCTGAGATTAAATATCCACAAATTTATGACGATTTATTAAGTCGTACTAAAGTTGAAGCAATGGATGATAAATCAATTGATTTATTTTTTCATTTGAAATTTAAAAATAAGGATGAGAATGAAATTGAAGATATTATAGCTAAATATAAATATTTACTAGCTAATAATAGTGCTATAAATAAAGGAATATATTTAGAATTGCTGGAAAAAGAGTATAATTATATTCCAAATAATATTTTAGTTAGAATTTCTGAAAAAAGTACTGGACAAGATAGTATACAAATTAGACTTGCTGACATGAAACCAAATGGAGCTTATAGGCATCTATATGAAGAAATATTGAGAAAAAATAATAATGCTCAAATTGCATATATTGGTGCAATTTTGGGGAATTACCATGATAATTTTCAATTATTACATGCTTTATGTGAGTGTGAAAATGATGAGCAAATAGACTACAATAAACTTATAAATATACTTAGTTCAAGAAATAACTATTTTGGTATAAGTTCTTTAGATGATGTAAAAAAATATGAAGAAATAAAAAGAAAAATATGTTTAAGATTATTAGAAAAAAAAGGTGAAGGACTATATGAAGTAAAAGAAGGAACTGAAAGAAAATTTGCAATTTTAGAGCTACTTTATGATATAGACTATGACTCAGCAGAAAATATTATAAAAAAATACGCAGAAGATTTAGATAAATTAGACATAAAGAATAATGATGAAAGATATGTAGTTGATCTTGTGAAAAAAATGCGTAGTATTGTAGATATGTCTGAAGATGAGATAGATAGACTACTTTCTAACGGAAAATTTAAAGAACAGATTTTAAATGAAGGTAATAAAAACATTATAAATAGGCTTGATATAGAAAATTCATTAATAGAAATGTATTCAAGAGAGTATAATGAGCTGTTATTTGATGCTAACAAACAAAAAAGCAATAGGACAATATCTTATAATGGTAAATCTATAAATGTATATGAGTTACCACCTAATGGAGTAGATACACCTTTTGACTTTTCAATGATTGTAAGAGTGGAAGGAGCATATACTAATTGGGAGATTCCTGAGAACTATGAAAACTATTATAATCAACCTTCAATTCAATTTCATGGAGTTTGTGAAAGCTATATAAATCAAAGTATGTTGGCAATAGCAAGAACAGGGGCAGGACCAATTGTTGGATATGGATCTCCTTGTATGTTTGAAATTATGGGACCATGGGATCTAGATTCTAATATGTTTAATTGGAAATTAAATATTAGAGAGGCAAATTGGGTAGAAGAAGCAAGAACAGCAATAAGTAAATTTCCATTAGGAGGCATACAATATAGAACGCCAAAAGAAATGATAGATAATACAAGACACCCACATAATGAGTTAGTTTCAGATAGACTAATATATGATTCAAATACAAATACATTAACTAGAAAGTTGCCTTCTTATGTGCTAATGTTTAAAGAAAGAACTAGAGAGGATTTTAGTAGGTTTGAAGATGAGAATTTTAATAAGTTATCAGAAGAAGAAAGAAAAAAACTAGAAACTGAAAAGACTAGATATGATGAATCAAAACGTTTAGCGATAGAACTTAATATACCAATTGTTATTATTGATAGAGAGGCATTTGCAATACAAGAGAAAAGTAAAGTAATAGAAAATTTGAAAATATTAAAAGGTGAAAAAGATAATACAACTAATAAAACAAAGCAAGAATTGATAAGAGAAACAATTTTATTGTTTGAAAATAATAGAAATGGACTTAGATATACAAATGAACTAAAAAATGAATATTTTACAGATGATGATAGGAAAAAAATGATATCAGCTATAATGTCATCTATTGAATTAAATTCTACAGATAATAATGAAAGACTAAAAAATTTGGAATTTTTAAAAAAAATATTAGAAGAAGAATCTAATAAAAGGAATACCATATCTGGACGTTTTGTTGATGCTGAACCTTATCCAAAAATTTATGAAGAAATAAAACATAAGATAGAAGAAATTATGGGAATGGAAGAGGAATATAGTAGGAATTTAAGCAAATCTGATAAGAAAAAAGAAATAATAAAGGCTATAGAGGAAAGTGGTATAACTGGAGAAGATGTTAATAAAGCAGAGCAAATGCTCGGAGTAGAAGATAAAGAAAATAAAATTACCCATGCAGATAGTGAATGAGAGGTGTTATAATAGTTTTATGGAAAGTAATATTATAGAAAAAAGTAAACAGAATCCTTACGATGAAGTGTACAGTATATTAATAACTCTTGAAAATGATTTCATAAATAAGTTACCTAAGGAAATATTAAACAATATTATAAAAAATATGTCATTTACAATAAATAATGGCAAAAAGAAATATAATATTCAAAGATATAATTTAAAAAATTCACTAAAAACTCAAGGAGTTAGTAATGAGGCAATTTCTATGATTTATTATCTATATCATAACTATTGGTGCGATTCAGAAAAAGAGAAAAAATATTTAGAAAATGTAATTTACAATAACTGGAGAAAGAAAGAAAAATTAAAAAAGGAAGAATTTTGCAATATTGATTTATTTAAAAAAGAAATTACAAAAGAAAACCAAAAAGAGAGTGACTCAAAAAAGCAAGAAAATATGTCAATAGTCTTACAAAAAGAGAAATGGTATAAAAAGATATATTTGAAATTAATAAATTTATTTAAAAAAGTAAAATGATAGAAAAACTATAGTTATATACTTGCTAAGAATATAATAGCTTTAAAAGATGTTATGCACAAAGATAATAACAAAAATTAGGAGGTAAAAATGAAAATAGTAACATCATATTGTGATCCAGATTTAGATGGAGTAGCATGTATGTATGCATATTCAGAGTTACTAAATAGAATAGGTGAAGAGGCAGAGTATTTTATTTGGGGTAATCCAAAGCAGGAAGTTAGTATTGTTTGTAAAATGTTTGGAATAGAGTTATCATCTCTAAAAGAAGAAGATGTTGAAGAAAATAGTAAATTTGTAATTGTTGACTTAAATGGTAAAGAACAATTACATAAAAAAATAGAAACAAATCAAGTAATAGAAATTATAGACCATCATGGATTAAGTAAATGGCTTCAGAGTTATACATCACTTCAAAGACTTCAAATAGATAAAATTGGTGCAGCAGCTACGATAGTTACAGAAAGGTATATAGAAGCAGGCTTAATACCTTCTAAAGAATCCGCTATATTATTATTTTATGGAATAATATCAAATAGCATTAATTTAAAATCTAATATTACAAAACAAAGAGATATAGAAGCTTGTAAATGGCTACAAAGTATTTGTAAAGATATTTCTAATGAAAAGATAAAAGAAATATTTATTAAAAAATCTATTATTGAAGATTGTAATTTACGTGCAGAAATGGAATGTGAAATTCCAAATACTTTTCCTAATTTTAATGTTATTGTAGGGCAATTAGAGGTGGCAAATTTAGAGGAATTTTTAAAAGAAAAAAAAGATCAAATTTTAAATATTATGAAGACTGTAAAAGAAGAAAAGAAAATAGATTATATTTTTACAAATTGTGTGGATATTTTAAACGGATATATAATTGTACTTCCAGCAGATGAAGAAAGTAAACAATTTGTAATAAAAACATTTGGGTATAAATTTGAAAAAAATAATATAGCAAAAATAAATAGAATAATCCAAAGAAAAGATATGACATTAATTTTAAGAGAAAAATATAATCCTAAATTGTAGTATAATTAACTAAATTACAATTAAGTAATTGACTATTTATTATGAACTTTAAAAAACGTATCTAAAGTTCATAAGGGAGGAGTATGTATGGATAATAAAATACTTATAGATCTAGATAAATCAGAAAAATTACCACAAATTACTTCTTTTCAAGGACAAATTGATATAAAGAAAAATGGAAGAATAATAGTTAGAAATTCTGTACTTGAAGATATAGATACCCTTACAGAACAGGAATTAGAATATATACTTGTGAATTTTAAACAATACATTTCTCCTATACTAATAAGCATATATATACCAAGTGCAAGTATTATGGAAGTTATAAAAAGAATGGCACCTGAGTTTAAAGTCAGATTTAAAACTGAAAAGCCAGGAGGAAATAAAATAGTACCAATAAGTCCAGATGAATTTTTTGAAGGAGAAAAAATATTTGATAGTATTATAGATGGAATAAATCCAGAATGGACAGACTTACAAAAATATAAATATTTATATAATCAAACAGGTATAATCCTTTCATATGATTTAAATGTATTACAACATACAATTAATGCAAACTTTCATGAAAAATATTCAAGAAATATATTTACATCAATTTCAAAAAATTGGGGAATATGTGCCTCATTTGCAGCAATATATGATTATTTATGCTATAAATGTGGCTTAGATAGTACTATCTTATCAGAAGATGACCACGATTATGTAATGATAAGTGATTCTAATGGAGAAGATTATTTAACAGATCCTACTTATGATGCAACAAGATTAAAGTTTGGTTTGAAAACTAGAAACTTTGCTATTCCAAAAGAAGAATTTGAAAAAAATTCTCACGATTTAAAACAAACAGAAGCGGATGAATATGAATTTGCAAGTTTAGATAGTGAAGAAATAAAAGAAATAGACCAATGTATAGATTACTTGGAAAAATTCGGAGGAGATTATACAGATGAGATTTTAAGCAAACTTGCAAATGATTTAGAAGGAAGTACTTTTGATGAAAAAGTAATAAATTTTATTGAAAGAATAAAAAATATAAAAACAATAGGAAGACCAACAGATGCAGATTATGTTGAAATAATTAGATGGATATTATCAAAAAGTACTGATATAGAATTTGCCAAAAGAGTAAAAGTAGCTAGTTATGCATATGAAGATACAAAAGAATTGCCAAGGAAAATTGTGTTTAAAATAGATGAAGATAATGAAAATAAAAAATATTATGAATTTGATTATAGAACTAAAGAATATAAAGAAATTAGTGAACTAGACATAATAAATGTAGAAAAAGAATTAGGTATAGAAATATAAAATTAACATAAAAAATGAACTGAATGAGTTCATAAGGAGGAAAAAATGGAAGAGGGTAACGATTTGTTTTTTTCAGGAAACCAAAGGGAAACATTTAATAAATAAAAATGCATTAGGAGATGAGGAAAAATATGAGTAAATTAGTTTTAATTGATGGAAATAGCATTTTAAATAGAGCATTTTATGGAATTATGGGTTCAAAAATGTTAACAACTAAAGATGGAAAGTATACAAATGCAGTATATGGTTTTTTAGCTATATTATTTAAAGTATTAGAGGATACAAAGCCAGGTTATATAGCAGTTGCATTTGATTTAAAAGCACCTACTGCAAGACATAAGATGTATGAAGGATATAAAGCAAATAGAAAGGGTATGCCAAATGAACTTGCAGAACAAATGCCAATTGTAAAAGAAATTTTAGAAGACATGAACATTACGATTATAGAAAAAGAGACTTATGAAGCTGATGATATATTGGGAACTCTATCTAAAAAAGCAGAACAAGAAGGAATAGATGTTGTAATTGTTTCGGGAGATATAGATACATTCCAACTTGCATCAAATAAAGTTACAATAAGAATACCTCATACTAAAGTTGGAAAAACAGAGGTGGATTATTTTGATGAAAAGGCAATTATAGAAAAATATGGAGTAAAGCCAATACAATTGATTGAAGTAAAAGGATTAATGGGTGATACTTCTGATAATATACCAGGAGTATCTGGAATTGGTGAAAAAACAGCATTAGAATTAATTAAAACATATGGTTCAATAGATGAGTTGTATAAAGCAATTGAGACTGGAAAAGATACATTAAAACCAAAAACTAAAGAGAAATTGGTTAATGATAAGGAAATGGCATATTTATCTAAAACTTTGGGTACTATAAATAGAGATGTCCCTTTAGAAAATAAGGTAGAAGAGCTAAAAATTAAGGAGTGGAATAATGAAAAAGTAGCAGAAAAATTTAAAGAGCTAAATTTTAATAGGTTTATGGAGAGATTTAACTTAAAAGAAAGTAAAGGTAGCAGAGAAAAAGAGACGTTGTTTGAAACAGAAAATATAAATATTAATGAAAAACAAAAAATTGATAATATAATAAAAAAGATAAATAATAGTAAAATAATATGTTTTTCTTTATTAAAAAAAGAATCACCAAATAAAAATGAAAATATTATTGCAAAAGAAATAAAATGTATAAGTATCTATATTAAAGATGAAAATAAAGTTTATTCTATAGAAATAGATGATACTAAAAAATATATAGAATATTTTAAACCGATATTTGAAGACAAAGACATAAAAAAATATGGTCATAAATTAAGTGAAGATTATGTTATTTTAAAGCAAATGGGAATAACTTTAAATTCAATTTATTATGATGCTGAAATTGCAGCATATGATTTAAACCCAACAGAGTCAAAATATAGCCTTGAAAATTTAGCAATAGAATATGCCAATATTTATATTGATGAATATATGCAATCTAAAGGAATAGAAGAAGAAAAAAACAAACAAATAAATTTGTTCTCTTCTGAAGACGATGGGAAAAATAATTATGATAGGGTAAAAAATGACATATACAGTTACTGCATAAGTGAGGTATATGAAACAACCATACAAAAGTTAAAAGACGAGAATTTACTGGAGCTATTTAATAATATAGAAATGCCACTTGTAGAAGTATTAGGAGAAATGCAGTTTGAGGGAATGCCAATTGATAAAGAGGAACTAATATCATTTGGAAATAAGTTAAAAGAGCAGATAGAATCTTTGAAGGATGAAATATATAAGTTGGTTGATGAAGAGTTTAATATCAATTCTACACAACAATTAGGAAAAATCTTATTTGAAAAATTGAAATTACCTGTTTATAAAAAAACAAAAACTGGATATTCAACAGATTCTGATATATTAGAAAGGCTTATAGGTGAACATCCTGTGATAGAAAAAATATTAGAATATAGAAGTTTAATGAAACTTAATTCAACATATGTAGAAGGATTAATTCCTTATATTAATAAAACTACAAATAGAATTCATTCGTATTTTCATCAAACAATTACTGCTACCGGAAGAATAAGTAGTACAGAGCCAAATTTACAAAACATACCTACAAGAGTAGAACAGGGAAAACAAATAAGAAAAGCATTTAAAACAGAAAATGGAAAAATATTTATTGATGCAGATTATTCACAAATAGAGTTAAGAGTTTTAGCACATATTTCAAAAGATAAACATATGATAGAGGCTTTTAAAAATAATGAGGATATACACAAACAAGCTGCATCTAAAGTATTAGGAATTCCAATAGAAGAAGTAACTAAAGAGCAAAGAAGTGAAGCAAAAGCCGTAAATTTTGGAATAGTGTATGGAATAAGTGATTATGGATTAGCACAACAATTGGGAATTACTAATAAAAAAGCAAAACAATATATAGAACAGTATTTAGATAAGTATAGTGGTGTAAAAGAATTTATGGATAGCATAGTGGAAAAAGCAAAAAATGATGGATATGTAGAAACTTTATTCCATAGAAGAAGATATATTCCAGAACTTAAATCAAATAACTACATGATAAGACAATTCGGAAGTAGGGCAGCAATGAATACACCTATTCAGGGAACTGCCGCAGATATAATGAAAATTGCAATGATAAATGTATTTAATAGATTAAAAGAAGAAAATTTGGAAGCAAAATTAGTATTGCAAATACATGATGAACTAATTATAGAAAGTTCAATAAAAGATAAGGAACGAGTAAAAGAAATATTAATAGATAGTATGGAAAACGCAACTAAACTTGATATACCACTTAAAGTAGAAACATCAGAAGCTACAACTTGGTATGATGTAAAATAATATAAAAAACTGTCAATAAATAGTTGATATTTTTATTGTTTTAATATAAAATACAAATTATTAGAATGGAGGAAACAAATGATAACATTTGAAGATGTTAAAAATAACGAAGATGTAAAAGCTCTTATATCAAGTTCTCAAAAGCAATTAAATGCACTTGGATATACAGAACATTCTGTAAGGCATGCAACTATTGTTTCAGATAGAGCAGCAGAAGTTTTAATGGCATTAGACTACACAGAAGAAAGAATAGAATTAGCAAAAATTGCGGGATATATGCACGATATAGGTAATTGCATAAATAGAGTAGACCATGCACATACAGGAGCAATATTAGCATATCAAATTTTAAAAGATATGGGGATGGAAGCTAATAAAAGAACAGAAATTATGACTGCAATAGGAAACCATGATGAAAAAAGTGGTAATGCTGTTAGTGATATTTCTGCAGCGCTAATATTAGCAGATAAATCAGATGCTAATAGGTCAAGAGTTACAAATCCAAACATTTCTAGTTTTGACAAACACGATAAAGTAAATTATGCGGTTACTGAATCTAAATTTATTGTAAATAAAGAAGAAAGAAAAGTAACTTTAGATTTAACAATAGATACAAAAATATCACCAGTGCTAGACTATTTTGAAATATTTATGGATAGAACAATGATGAGCAAATATGCGGCTAAATATCTAGATGTATGGTTTGAACTTATAATAAATGATACAAAATTATTATAGTTATGGAGGCAAATAAAGTGGAAGAAAATAAAAAAAAGAGTACAAAGCAAGAAAAAAGTAAAGAAAATAAAGAATTAGAAAAAAAGAAGAAAACTAATACTACTAAAACTTCTAAAAGCAGTACAAGTAAAGATTCGAAGAAAAGTATAAGTAAAACTTTTAAGAAAAAAGAAAATAAAAATGTAGACAAGAAAAAAGATGAAAAAAAAGAACACAAAAAGTTAGATAGAAGATTAAAAATTACATTATCTTTATTAGTAATTATTTTAATGTCTGCTATTTCTTTTGGTGGAATTTATGTACAATATAAAAACAATATGGAAAATCTAATTCCAGATTATACAATAGGAACTGATTTAGAAGGTTATAGAAGATTAGGCTTAGTTGTAGATGAGTCAACTAATACAGTTATATATGATAAAGATGGAAATGTGGTTGATGAAGAAGGGGATGAAACTACAACAGTAGAAGAACCAATTAACCCAGAAGATGTAAGAACTCCAGAAAATTATAAAGAAGTAAAAGATATTATAGAAAAAAGATTAAAGTTTATGGGAGTAAATGATTATACAATAGGACTAAATGAAGGAAATGGTTCTATTGTACTAGACATGACAGATAACTCACGTACAGATACTATAGCAGAATATATGTACATGCAAGGAAGATTTCAAATTACAGATGCAGATACAGATGAGGTACTAATAGACTATACACAAATTACAGATGTTAATTATGCTTATACAAGCTATGGCACAGGAGTCTATATTATAATAGAATTTAATGATGAAGGTAAACAAAAATTAAATGAAATAAGTACAACATACGTACAATCAACAGATGCAGATGGAAATGATACAACAAAAAATGTACAAATATCAGTAGATGATGAAGTATTAACAGAGTCATACTTTAGCCAAGAAAATACAACAGGAAGATTGGAACTAAATATTGGTAGCACTCCTACTACTACAGCGGATTTAGAGAATAATATAATGCAAGCAGCAGGAATAACATCAGTACTAAAATATGGATTACTTCCAGTATCTTATAACTTAGACGAAAATAGATATATATCATCAGAAATACCACACGAAATAATATATTTAGCAGCAATAGTTGTTGGAGTAATAACAATAATAACATTAATAGTTATGATAATAAAATATAGAAGAAATGGATTATTAGCAGCAATATCAGTTGTTGGATATATAGCAAGTTTATTACTTATATTACGATATGCATATGTGTATATAACATTGGACGGGTTATTAGCAATTGTTGTTTCAATGATAGTAAATTTTGTATTTATTTTCTATTTACTACAAACAATGAAAAAAGGTTATGAAGATAAAGAAAAAATAGAACTAGAAATTGACTTTAAAAATGTTCTTATTTCAATGCTATTTATAATGATTCCGTTAATGATTATATCTGTAATTTTATGTTTTACAGAATGGTTACAATTATTTAGCTTTGGAATGGTTATAGTTTGGGGTATTATAATATTATTAATTTATAATATTGTAATAACTAGAACAATGTTAGTAAATTCATCAAAAGAATAATACTAGGTAAAATGCTAAGAAACGAGGGAGAGATATAAAAATGTTAAAAAAAATTAGTTACTTTATATTGATAGCAATAATTATTGCAGGTGGGATTGTAGTTGGAGTAAACGGATTCAATAAAAGTGTGCAATATAAAAGAAATGTAACAATATATGTAAAAATAGGACAAGAATTTGAAAATAAAGATATGATGAATATTGCTAAAGAAGTATTTCCAGACGAGAGTGTAATAGTGCAAAAAGTAGAACTTTATAATGATATGGTATCTTTTACATTAGAAGAAAAATCTGATGAAGAATTACAACCAAAATTAGAAGAACTAAATAATAAAATAAATGAAAAATATGAATTAGAGAATACTGTAGATGATATAAATGTTACACATAACCCAAAAGTTAGATTATATGATATTGCAAAAACATACGTTATACCAATAGGAATTTGTACACTTCTAGTATTCATATATGCAATGATACGTTTTAGAAAACTTGGAGTATTTAGAACATTAGGAAAATATATAGTAGGAGTAGTAGGTACAGAGGCTGTATATGTAGGGCTACTTGCAATAACAAGATATCCAATAGATGCATATGTTGTACCAGTGGGATTATTTATATATGCTATTTCAATATTAGTAGTTACAGTAAAACGTGAAAATAAATTAAGAAAATTACAAGCGAATGAAAAATAAATAAAAAAGCACCTTAAAAATATTTTAAGGTGCTTTTTTAAAATAATCTAAAAAGACCAATTATAATTAAAAGTACACCAGATAAGATATTCCAAAACTTTAGCAAATTGGAATTTATTAAAATTATCTTTTTTCCAAGTTTTATTCCTAAATTTATAAATATAAATTGAAATAAAGGAACTAAAATAGGAAATAAAACATTATAAAATCCAAATGATGAACTTGAAATTCCTACACAAATAGAATCTAAAGAAAGGGCAGTAGCAAGATATACTGCTTCATTTTTTTCAATGTTTTTGGAATCATTTAAGTCCGAAGATGAAGGATTTTTAATAATTTGAATGGTAATTCCAAAAGTTTTAAAAAAAATTTTATGAGTCTTAATTTCTTTTGGATTATCTTCTCTTATAGATATATATATAATCCAAAGACCTAATAAAATTAATAATCCCACACTTATAATTTTAATCATAGTATCTGATAGTAGTGATAACAAAGTGTTACCTATAAATACTGCAAAAAAAGAAAACAAGAAGGATATTACAACTAGTATAAATTTTGAAGATATTGGCAAAGTAGTATTTCTAATTCCGTATGTAATTCCAATTCCAAAAGAATCAATACTAACTGATAGAGCAAGTATTATAATAGCAATAAGCATTGAATCACCCCCCCTATTGATATAATATGTTAACTAATTGATAAAGTGAAATATAGGAATAAAAAAATAGTATAAGCATATAGATTAATAAACTAATACAAAAGGAGAGATTTATATGTGGTATACTTATAAGATTGATGAAATTGAAAGAAAACTTAGGACAACCGTTAGATTGGGATTAAAAAATAAAGAAGTAACAGAAAGACAAATAAAATATGGTAAAAATATAATTCAAGAAGGAAAAAAAGAGAATATTTTTATAAAGTTTATAAAACAATTTAATGACTTTATGATAATTACATTAATAATAGCGGCAATAGTTTCAGCTATTGTAAGTAAAGTAGAAGGAACAGGAGATTATTTTGATTCAATAATAATAATAGCAATAGTTATTTTTAATGGAATAATGGGATTAATACAAGAAGTAAAAGCTGAAAAATCTATAGAAGCTTTAAAAAAGATGACGTCGCCAACAGCTAAAGTTAAAAGAGATGGAAAAATTCAAATTATAAATGGGGAAGATATAGTACCAGGAGATATCATAATATTAGAAGCAGGTAACTATATTCCTGCAGATGTTAGACTAGCAAATACATATAATTTTAAGGTAGAAGAATCAAGTTTAACAGGAGAAACAGAGGCAGTATTGAAGGATGAAAATGAAATATTAAATAGTAAAAAAATGTCGTTAGGAGATATAACTAATATGGCGTTTAGCGGAACAGTTGCTACGAATGGACATGCAGAAGGAATAGTAATAGGTATTGGAATGGATACAGAAGTTGGAAAAATTGCAAAAATGATTATTACAAATGAATCTCCAACTACTCCTATTCAAAAAAAGCTAGGAGAAGTTGGAAAAACGTTAGGAATAGCTTGCTTAGCTATTTGTGTAGTCATTTTTATAATAGGAATAATAAAAAATATATCTATAATGGAAATGTTTATGACATCTGTTGGACTAGCAGTTGCAGCAATTCCAGAAGGACTACCTGCTATAGTAACAATAATACTATCCATAGCTGTAACTAAGATGGCAAAGAAAAATAGCATAATAAGAAAACTTCCAGCAGTAGAGACGTTAGGAAGCAGTAAAGTAATTTGTTCTGATAAAACAGGAACTTTAACAGAAAATAATATGAAAGTGGTAGAAATTTTTGGAGAAAAGAATAAAATTTTAGAATTGGGATTATTATGTACAAATTGCGAGATAACTAATCATGGAGAAATAGAAGGAGAACCAACAGAAGTAGCAATAGTTAAAGCAGCTATTGAAAACAAAGTAGATAAAAGCGAATACGAAAGAGTTTATGAAATACCATTTGATTCTAACAGAAAATTGATGACTGTAATAGTAAAATTAAATAATGGCAAATATAGAATAATAACAAAAGGTGCTCCAGAAGTATTGCTTAGTAAATGTAAGTTTTATGAAAATAATAATATAAAAAATGATTTGTTAGAAAATTATTATACAAAAATTAAAAATACAAATGAAAGAATGGCTGAAAAGGCATTAAGAGTATTAGGTGTTGCATACGAAGACATTGATATTCTACCAACAAGTATAGAAAATAGTAAGATAGAAAATAATTTAATATTTGTTGGATTGATAGGAATGATAGATCCACCAAGGAAAGGAGTAAAAGAAGCAGTATTATCATGTAGAAATGCAGGAATAAAGACCGTAATGATTACAGGAGATCATATTACAACAGCTAAAGCAATAGCAAAAGATTTGGGAATACTTAAAGAAGGTGAATTGGCAATTACAGGTGAAGAATTAGATAAAATTCCAGAAGAAAAATTAATAAAAGATATTATGAATTATTCAGTGTTTGCAAGGGTATCACCTGAACATAAAGTAAGAATAGTAAAAACATTTCAGAAAACAGGGGCAGTAGTAGCTATGACAGGAGATGGTGTGAATGATGCACCAGCCCTAAAAAAGGCAGATATAGGAATTGCTATGGGATTAAAAGGAACAGATGTTGCAAAAAATGCATCTGACATGATATTAAATGATGATAATTTTGTAACAATTGTAGAAGCAGTAAAACAAGGAAGAAATATCTTTGATAATATAAAAAAAGCAATACATTTTTTAATATCGACAAATATTGGAGAAATAGTTACTATATTTGTAGGATTACTACTAGGAATGAAATCACCTCTACTTGCAATACAACTGCTATGGATAAATTTAATAACTGATTCTTTACCAGCTATAGCATTAGGATTAGAAGAGCCTGAAAGTGATATAATGAATAAGCCACCAAGAGATTCTAAAAAAAGTATATTTGCAGATGGATTATTTGGAAAGATATTAGCAGAAGGATTTATGATAGGAATGCTTACAATACTTGCATTTGCAATAGGTAATAGATATTACGGAATAGAAGTAGGAAGAACAATGGCATTTATTAGTTTAGGAATGTTAGAATTAATTCACTGCTTTAATATAAGTACAGAAAAATCAATTTTTAAAAGTAATGTATTTAAAAATAAATATTTAATAGGTGCTTTTTTAATAGGTGTATTTTTGCAGGTAATAATAGTATTTATTCCAAGCATAGCAAATGTATTTAAATTAACTCAACTTAACTATATTCAATGGATTATAACAATTATAATTTCAATTATGCCTGTATTTATAATTGAACTTCAGAAAAAGTTTAATGAAATAAAATTTGGAAAAGTAATTTATAAATATAAAACAAATAACTAATTAGAACATGTTACCAAATGAGGCTTTTACGAATAAAATATGTATATATGAAAGCTATTTAGTAGATAATAATACATATTGAAAGGAGAAGTCTCATAATGAAATCGTTTTGTATTAAGACAAATAATAAAGAAATAATAGATTATCTACTAAACAAATTTGAGAAAATAGATTTTGAAAATATTTCTTATATAAATAGAAAATTTAAAATATATTATAACTTTATAATACATTATTCTGGAAGCAAAATTGAGGAATTTTATAAAATACTATGTATTGTAATTGCAGATACTATATTAAAGTTTTATGAAAATATTATAGTAAGAAAGATACTACTTTTTAACTATTTTTATTTTGATGAATTTGAATGTAATGAGATAGAAAAAAACTGTATAAAGATTTTGGCAAATGAGAGAAATAAAACTATATATAATATTATAAAAAAAGAGGTATTAAAATATGTAAAAGAAAATAAATCAATGATATTAGATGGTTTTGTAACTTTTAGGATAAAAGAATATATAAAAAAAGTAGATGAAATAATAGATGATGGGGTAAACAAATACATTCTAGATAAGGAATATGCAGAATTTATTAGTTTGCTAAAGATGTATGTAAATTCTAAAGAAGCCGAAACAGATGAGGTACACTTAATTTATACAAATGGAGAATCAATTTTATTAGACAGGAATAAAGATATAATTACTATTTCAAACAATGCATTTAATACTAAATATTTATCTGATATTTCTTTTTCATCAAATGATTTTGCACTAAATGCGTTACTATCACTATTACCTAAAAAAATAAATATTCATTTAATTACAAAACAAGATGAATTTATTAATACGCTTAAATTAATATTTGAAGAAAGAGTATATATATGTAGTGACTGCAATATATGTAGAACATATAAAATTATAAATAATGCCAAATAAAATACATTTAGCTAAATGATTTATAATATCTTCTAAGGCTCAATATAATTTTTTAAATTATATCGAGCCTTATTTTATAGTATCTAATTTAGGGGATATTGCATTTAGTACTTATTTATAAATCATATAATCTATTTCTGGGAAAATGCAATCCTTTTCCTGAATATCATTTAAGAAATCTTTATCAATATTATTATCTAAGATTTGATAATATAATTTAGTAAACCTACCAATATGATCTTTTATTCGCTTTTTAGCATAATCCACCATAGTACCATTAGTTATAATAAATAGCCAATCACTACTTTGGGCAAGTAATAATTCTCTTGCACATTGATTTAATGCAGATTTTTTTAATTCGTTATTTTCATCAGGAAATAAGTTCGCAAGTTCAACCATTCTATCTGCTGCAACATGAAGATGCCTATGAACATAATCATTTGTTTGATTTAACCAAACTTCACTATATCCATTAGCTCCCCAACTAGAACGGCAAGGAGTGGATACCTGCATTAAAGGATATTTTTCAATATATTCACTTGGAGTTATTAATTTAAAGTCACATTTATCATAATATATCTTTTTAAATAACACATAAAGCCAATATGGACCTTCATACCACCAGTGTCCATATAATTCCGCATCATAAGGACATAGTATTATAGGTGGATTAGACATAGAAGATGCAAGACTAGTTATTTGCTTTTCTCTACTATCAAAAAAATGCCCAGCTTGTTTTTCTGCAGAATCTTTAGCCCATTGTAAGTTATATAAATCTTTTTCGCAATCTTTTCCTGTAATTCTATAATATTTTATTCCAGTATGAACTCTAGCACCGTTTGAAGCAATATAAGGCTTTATATAATCATAGTCAACATCATAGCCAATATCTCTGTAAAATTCTCTATAGTTAAAATCACCAGGATACCCATTAATAGAACTCCAAACCTGCCTTGATGATTCTAAATCCCTACCAAAGGCAATAACTCCTTCAGGGGAGACAATAGGAGCATATGTTCCATATACAGGTGCTGGATTTGCATATAAAATACCATGAGTTTCGGTAATAATATATTTTATTCCAAATTCTTTTAAGTATTTATCTGCTTCTGGTATATATCCACATTCAGGAAGCCAAATTCCATTTGGCTTCTTACCAAAATATTTTTCATAGGTTTTAACACCAACTGCAATTTGGGCTTTAACAGCCTTTTCATTTACATATAAAATAGGAAAATATCCATGTGTTGCTCCACATGTTATTATTTCCAAAACTCCAATATCTTGAAAATGTTTAAAACCTTGAATTAGATTACAGTTATAAATATCTTTAAAAATATGTAAGTCATTGGAATATTTATCAACATAATATTTGGCTAAATTATTTAGCCTTTCATCATACTTTGTTCTTACTACTTCCTTTTTAGCAAGTTCTATATGAGTGTTTAAATATTATATATATCTTTCTTGAAGCATTTTATTATCAAGCATATTAAGAAGAGGGGGAGTAAGTGACATTGTAATTCTAAAGTCAACTTTTTCCTCCTCCAATTTTTTGAAATTTGTAAGTAATGGTATATATGTTTCTGACATAGCTTCGTATAACCATTGTTCTTCCAAATAATCCTCACTTTCAGGATGATGAACAAAAGGCAAATGTGCATGTAATACAAAGCTAACGTAGCCTTTTTCTTTTGACATAATTTTCTCCTTTTATTTAAAACTTGAACTAGTATGTGAAGAAGGTAAAGTCAATTTTATGCCATCTTCCGTAAGTTCATCATTAAGTAATTTTTTGAAATAATTATAAAAATCTTTACTCTTAGCAAACTCTTTGAAAAATTTAATAGTAGTAATAGGTTTTTCAATTGATTCTTGTGTTTTAACATTCCTAAATAAAACTTTATCAGGTATGTTTTCAAATAAAATATGGTCATTAGGCATATTTAAATCATTAGAAGTAGTTATGTGATAATAATCTGAATTAATTTTAGTCCTGCGACCTAATTCTACTTTATATTCACAATTTGCATCATTAACATGAAGATACCAACTATTAGCAAAATCGTTTATTTCAACTTCATATGAATAATTCATTGTTTTATTTATTACAAGAAGTATAGGGATAGTATTGTTAAAGAAATCATTTCCATAATTATTTATAAAATTTTCTCTATCAATATCGGAAATATCCCAATAAACAAATAAAACATTTGGAGTTTGTGCTAAGATTTTTACAACAGTTTGATTATATCTATATGGTAAATCATAATATTCAATAATTTCAACTTTTGGTTCATCTAATATGTCATCCTTATCAGATTTAGAAGCTTTTGCTGTTTTTCTAGTACTTGCAGTCTTTTTGGTAGTTTTAGATGTAGTTTTTTTTGTACTAGATTTAGTAGCTTTTGGTGTTACTGAATTAGAAGTTTTTTTAGTAGTTTTTCTTGTAGCTTTTTTTACAGTTTCTTCTGAGTCAGATTTAGAAGCTTTTTTAGCAGAAGCTGTTTTGGTAGTTGAACTCTTTGCAGAAGACTTTTTAGCAGTTGCTTTAGTAGTATTTGCATTTGCTTTACTAGATGTTTTTCTTGTAGTAGATTTAGTAGTTTTTTTCTTTTCTTTTACTTCTTCTTCTGATTTTATATTTTTTTCATCTTTAGCTTTTCTTGGCATGGCTTCCTCCGTAAATATTTTTATTTTATATAATACTATATCAAAATTTAGATAAATTCAATAGAAAAATGACAAAATATACTAAAAAATTTATACTAAAAATATTTTTTTATTTGTTATAATCTTTGTTCATGGTTGACATTTAAAGTTATTATAAATATAATATAAACATAGTAAAATAAGGAGGAAATAAAATGGGAATAGCAGGATTAGTATTAGGAATTATTGCACTCATTATAGGATGGATACCTCTAGTAGGTGTAGTAGGATTTATTATGGCAATTGTGGGTCTAGTTTTGTCAATAGTAGATATAGTAAAAAAACATAAAGCAAACAATCCAAATAAAGGACCTGGAATTGCAGGTATTATTATCTCAGCAATAGCTTTTGTTATATCAGGAATTATGACAGCTATATTGTTAATTGGTTTATTAATCTATGGAGCAGCATCAGATAGCATAGAAAATATGGATCTTAATTCTATAGAGGACAATCTTAGAAATCTTGAAAGAAGCTTAGATGATTATTACAACAACAGTAACTATAATAGTTATTATGATTATGACTATGATTATTATGATTTCTTAAACTAATTTTAACATTAGTAAATGAAAAATAAGTAGGTATTATATGCCTACTTATTTTTATGTAAACATTAATTGACTTATAATAGAATTTGAAGTATAATAATAGTATGAAAATGGAGGAAAAAATATGGGAATAGCGGGACTAGTGTTAGGAATTATTGGTTTAATAATTGGATGGATACCAATATTATGTATTCTAGGATTTTTATTATCAATTATAGGCTTAATATTATCTATATTGGATATTATAAGAAAAGATAAAACTGGAAATCAAAATTTTGGAAATGCTTTGGCTGGTATAATAATATCAGCTATGGCATTTATGATAGGTGCAATTATGAGTTTTGCATCAATAGGTATTATAGCTGAAATATTAAATAATGAAAATGATTTATTAAAAGAACCTTCTAACAGCTATTATAAATATTATGATGGATATGACTATTATGATGATTATTACAATCAATATTATCCAGATATTCTAAATAAAAATGAAATAGAATGGCAATAAAATATAAATAATTATCACAAATATCATTTGTGATAATTATTTATGTTAAAACTATTGAAAAAAATTTTATATGATGATATAATTTCATCATTAATAAAAACGAAGATAAAGGACACGATAGTTATTAAAAAGCCTACAGAGAGCTAAAGGTGGCTGAGATTTTAGCAGGAAATTTACTAACTATTATCACCTTTTAGTTGCTTTATTGAAATAATAGTAGACTAAGCCGTATACTCTGCGTTAAAGAGAAAATAAGAGAGAAAAGATTTACTTTTCTAAATTAGGTGGTACCGCGGAATATAAACATTTCGTCCTAATAATTTTAGGATTGAAATGTTTTTTGTTTGGAGTAATTCTATATTATAAGTTTGTAAAAATTTACAATATAGAACTAAATTTCAAAACAAAAAACATTTTCAAGAGGGAGGAAAAGTATGGAAGAAAAGAAAAATTATGGAGAAACATTGAATCTACCAAAAACAGAATTTCCAATGAGAGGAAATTTACCAGAAAATGAGCCAAAGATAAAAGAAGAAGTTTTTGAAAATGATTTGTATGAAAAAATGTTAAAGAAAAATGAAGGAAAAGAAGCATTTGTATTGCATGATGGACCTCCATATGCAAATGGAGAAATTCATTTGGGACATGCATTAAACAAAATTTTAAAAGATACAATAAATAGGTTTAAAAACCTAGAAGGGTATTATACACCATATGTTCCTGGATACGATACACATGGACTTCCAACAGAAAGAAAAGCTATTGAAGTGTTAGGCTTAGACAGAGAAAAAGTTGGAATAAACAATTTTAGAAATACTTGTAGAGATTTTGCATTAGGGTTTGTTGAAAAACAATCAGAAGGATTTAAAAGACTTGGAGTATTGGGAGATTGGAAGAATCCATATATTACACTAAAGCCAGAATTTGAATCAAGACAAATTGGCGTTTTTGGTGATATGTATAAAAAAGGATATATATATAAAGGATTAAAACCAGTATTTTGGTGCACAGAATGTGAAACAGCATTGGCAGAAGCAGAAATTGAATATAAAGATAGCAAAGCTGTATCTATATATGTAAAATTTCCAGTTGTAGAAGGAAATGGAGTATTAACAAAAGATACTTCGATTGTTATTTGGACAACAACACCATGGACATTACCAGGAAATATGGGAATTACAATAGATGGAGAATTTGAATATGCTGTTGTAGAAGCAAACGAAGAAAAATTAGTTATAGCAAAAGAACTTGTAGACAAGGTAATGAAAGAAGCAAAAATTGAAAACTATAAAATAATAAAAACTTTTAAAGGTTCACAAATTGAAGGAGCTTTGTGTAAACATCCATTTTTGGATAGAACTTCAAAGGTTGTTCTAGGAAGTGATGATACAGTTAAAGTAGACTTAGAAATGGGTACTGGAGCAGTTCATACAGCACCTGGATATGGTAAAGAAGACTATTTATGTGGTTTAAAGAATGGATTAGATGTTGTAGTTACAGTGGATGCAAAAGGACATCAAACAGAAGGTGCAGGTCCATTTGCAGGAATGTATTATGCAAAATCAAATACAGAAATTATAAAATGGTTAGATGAAAATGGATACCTTTTACAACAAGAAGAAATATTACACTCATATCCACATTGTTGGAGATGTAAAAAACCTATAATTTATAGAGCAACAGACCAATGGTTTGCATCAGTAGATGGTTTTAGAAAAGAAACTTTAGAACAAGTGAAAAAGGTAAAATGGTTTCCTTCATGGGGGGAAGAAAGAATTTCTGAAATGATTAGAGATAGAAATGACTGGTGTATTTCTAGACAACGTACATGGGGAGTGCCAATTCCAATATTTTATTGTAAAGATTGTGGTAAAGAATATGTTACAGACGAAAGTATAAAGAAAATTCAAGAAATATTTAGAAAAAAAGGTTCAAATGCCTGGTTTGATGAAGAAGAAAAAGATTTAATGCCAGAAGGAGCAACTTGTCCTCATTGTGGATGTAAAGAGTTCAAAAAGGAAACAGATATAATGGATGTATGGTTTGACTCCGGTTCATCACATCAGGGAGTGCTAGTAGAAAGAGGAATAAACTATCCTGCAGATTTATATCTAGAAGGTCAAGATCAATATAGAGGATGGTTCCAGTCATCATTACTTACATCTGTTGCAGTAAATGGAATAGCTCCATATAAGCAAGTTTTAACACACGGATTTATAGTAGATGATCAAGGAAGAAAAATGTCTAAATCTTTGGGAAATGGAATAGCACCTCAAGATATAATTAAAGAATATGGCGCAGATATATTAAGACTTTGGGTACTTTCTTCAGACTTTAAGTCAGATGTTAGTATTTCAAAAGGAATATTAAAACAAATTTCTGAAGTATATAGAAAAATAAGAAATACAGCAAGATATATTTTAGGAAATACATTTGACTACGATCCAGAGAATCCTGTGGCATATGAAGATTTAGAAGAAATAGATAAATGGGCATTAACAAGATTAAATAAATTAGTAAAAGATTGTACTAAAAACTATGAAAACTATGATTTCCATTTAGTATATCATGATATAAATCAATTTTGTGTTAATGATATGAGTACATTCTATTTAGATATTATAAAAGATAGATTATATACATCTTTAAAAGATTCTAAAGAAAGAAGAGCCGCACAAACAACAATGTACACTATTTTAGATGCTTTGGTAAAGATATTAGCACCTATGACTGTATATACAGCAGAAGAAATATGGAAATATATGCCACATAAAAAAGAAGAACAAGTTGAAAGTGTAATGTTAACATATTGGCCAAAATCCAATAGCAAATATGATAATAGAGAACTATCAGAAAAATGGAAAAAAATAATAGCTCTAAAAGATATAGTGGCAAAAGATTTAGAAGTTGAAAGAGCAAATAAAACTATAGGAAATTCTTTAGATGCTAAAGTTACTCTATATGCGGACGGAGAAGAATATAGCTTCTTAGCAGAAAATAAACATTTATTAAAAGAAGTGTTTATAGTTTCTGGACTAGATATTGAAAAAAATGAAAGAAAAGATGCAGAAAAAATTGGAGTTAAAGTAGAAAAAGCAGATGGACAAAAATGCGAAAGATGCTGGACATATTCTACAAGTGTTGGAGAAAATAAAGAATATCCTACTTTATGTCATAGATGTAGTGAAGTTATGAAAAAAATGAAATAACATTGAAGGAGATTTTTATGCAAAAGCAGAAAAGTAAGTTAGTTGTAAGGATTATATGGTTAATAATATTTGTAATATTTATTATTGCATTTTTATCAATATATAATAAATATAATTTTCACAATTTTACTAAAAGTGTGAGAGAAACAGGAGTTACTTCTTTTCAAAGAGATAAGGAAATAAAATATAGCGATTCTAATAGTTATAAAATAGATAATGCAGATTATAATGATGCAATGTTTTATCAAGAAGTACAAGTTACTCCTAATACTCCATATAGAGTAACTTGTATGGTGAAAACAGAACAAGTAGAAAACTTAAATGATACAAAAACAGGTGGTGCACATATTTGCATTGAAGATACAACAGAAAGATCAGAATTTTTGGTGGGAAATAATGATTGGACTAAGGTAGAATTTCTGTTTAACTCAAAGAATAGAGAAACAGTTAATATAGGTTTTAGGCTAGGTGGATTTCAAGAAAAATCTAGAGGAAAAGCGTGGTTTTCTGATTTTGTTGTAGAAGAAGGAACACAAGATGTATCAAATGAATGGAAGTTTGGTTTTTTTATAATAGAGAATGCAAATATAAAAAAAGAAGAGAATAACTTAGAAAAAAATGTTAAATTAAGTATGGATGCTACAGATGTAAATAATATTAAGTCAAATATAGCTAGATTTAAAACAAGTATAGCACAAATGAGTGAAAATAGAATGACAGCTGATTACGACATAATAGAAATAGCAGAGCCAATTACAAGTATATCATATGATTCAGAAAATGGATATTATGCAGCACCAGAGGATGTATATAGTTTAATAAATCAATATGTAAAAGAAGGAAACTATGATCATATATTTATAGTAATGAGACTAGGAGATATAAATAAGAACTTTGAAGGTGGAATTCATGATTGGATAGGATTAGGTGGAATGGACTATTTTGGAATAGGATATTCCAATGTAAAAATTCCAGATAAAAGCAACTATAGTTTTACATATAATGCAAGAGTAAATATGTTCCCAGAAGAAGTCTTTATACACGAATTCTTACATACTTTGGAAAGAAATGCAGAAGAAAATGGTTTTGAAAGACCAGAGCTACATAGTTATGAAGAATATGGATATAGAAGTGAAGATATGGTTGGGTTAAAACAGTGGTATATTGATTATATGAGAAAAGAAATAAAATCTGCTAATGGAGAAAAAATAGGATTACCAGAAGAAATATATACTATTAAAACAGCTAAAAGATCAAGTTTTGCATATGCATATAAAATGGATGCATTAGAAGAACCAGAAAATATAATAGAAGAAATACAAAGTATTATAAATAGAATAGAAAAATTATTTTCTACAGATAAAGAAGACATGGAAATAGGGTGGAGTAATAGATGAAAGTATCAGATTTTAATTATGATTTACCAAAAGAATTAATAGCACAAGTACCTATAAAAGACAGGGATGAATCTAGGCTAATGGTATTAGACAGAAAAAATAAAACTATAGAAAATAAGATATTTAAAGATATTATAGATTATCTAAATCCAGGAGATTGCTTAGTTAGGAACAATACAAAAGTTATTCCAGCAAGATTATATGGAATAAAAGAAGAAACAGGAGCAAATATAGAATTTTTGCTTTTAAACAGAATTGACGGGGACATATGGGAAGTAATGGTAAGACCAGGAAGAAGACTTATGCCTGGAGTAAAAGTTACTTTTGGTGACGGAATTTTAAAGGCAGAGATACTAGAAAAAATGGAAAATGGAAATAGAAAAGTAAAATTTGAATATAATGGAATATTTAACGAAATATTAGATAAAATAGGTCTAATGCCATTACCACCATATATTCATGAAAAATTGAAGGAAAAAGATAGATACCAAACAGTTTATGCTAAGTATGAAGGGTCTGCTGCTGCTCCAACTGCTGGCTTACATTTTACAAATGAATTATTGAAAAAAATACAAGAAAAAGGTGTAGAAATAGCAAATGTGACTTTACATGTTGGAATCGGTACTTTTAGACCTGTAAAAGTAGAAAATGTTGAAGAACATAATATGCATTCAGAACATTTCTATATAAAACAGGAAGATGCAGACAAAATAAATAGAGCTAAAAAAGCAGGGAAAAGAGTTATTGCAGTAGGAACGACTTCTTGCAGAGTATTGGAATCAATTGCAGATGAAAATGGTATGGTGGAGGCAACTGAAAAAGATACAAGTATATTCATTTACCCAGGGTATAAATTTAAATGTTTAGATGCATTAATAACAAATTTTCACTTACCAGAGTCTACATTAATTATGTTAGTTTCAGCATTAGCAGGGAAGGACTTTATAATGAAAGCATATAGAGAAGCTGTAAAAGAAAAATATCGTTTCTTCAGTTTTGGAGATGCAATGTTTATAAAATAAATAATATAATAAGGGGAATTCTAAATTGGAATTTCCTTTTCTTTTGATATATAAGTTTGCCAATAATATGTGCTTAAATTACTTGTATAAATATGCAAAATATGATACTATAAATCATATTAAAAGTACAATAATATATTTTAGGAGATAAAAATGGAAAAACCAGCAGTAACATACGAATTATTACATATAGATAAATCTACAGGAGCGAGAAGAGGAATAGTACATACTCCACATGGAGATATACAAACTCCAGTATTTATGCCAGTAGGAACTCAAGCTACAGTAAAATCTATGACACCAGAAGAGTTAAAAGAAATAGGAGCACAAATTATTTTATCAAATACATATCATTTATATTTGAGACCAGGACATGAAATTGTAAAACAAGCAGGTGGATTACACAAATTTATGAATTGGAATAGACCAATCTTAACAGACTGTGGAGGCTTTCAAGTATTTAGTTTAAGCGACCTAAGAACTATCTCTGAAGATGGTGTGGAATTTAGGTCTCATTTAGATGGGAGTAAACATTTCTTTTCGCCAGAGAAAGTTATGGAAATAGAAGAAGCTCTTGGAGCAGATATAATAATGTCATTTGATGAATGTGTTAAATATCCTGAAACATATGAATACACAAAAAATTCTATGGAAAGGACAACAAGATGGGCTAAAAGATGTAAGGTAGCACATAAAAATACAGATAAGCAAGCTTTATTTGGCATTATACAAGGAGGATTTTACGAAGATTTAAGAGAAAAGTCAGCTAAAGACCTAATAGAATTAGACTTTCCGGGCTATGCAATAGGCGGAATTAGTGTAGGAGAACCTAAAGAAGAATTTTTGAAAATGTTATATTATACAACTCCTTTAATGCCAGAAAATAAACCTAGGTATTTAATGGGAGTAGGAACGCCAGATTATTTATTAGAGGCTGCCATAGCTGGAATAGATATGTGTGATTGTGTTTTACCTACTAGAATCGCAAGAAATGGAACTGCGATGACATGGAATGGAAAAGTTGTAGTAAGAAATGCAACATATGAAAAAGATTGGGGACCAATAGATTCAGAATGTGATTGTTATGCATGCAAAAATTATACTAGAGCCTATATAAGACATCTTATAAAAGCAAATGAAATTTTAGGGGTAAGATTATTATCAATTCATAATATTTATTTCTTGACTAAACTTATGGAAAGGGTTAGAATAGAAATAGAGCATGATAATTTAGAAAATTTTAAAAATGATTTTTATAAAAAATATTATCATACAAAAGATTAGAAGGAGGATGCTATGAACCTTATTGATGACACAAATATGGGCGTAAAAAAGAATAACAATACTAAAAAAATTATGACAATAATAATTGTTTTAATTGTTATATTATTATTTATTATTATAGGGTTGACAGCATGGGTATTTTATTTAAGAAATTCAATGTTAAAAGTAAGTATAGACAATGTAAGTATGCAAACTATACCAACAGATTTATTTTTATTTGAAGATAATACAGTATATTGTGCAATAAAGGACATTGCATCTTATTTAGATTATGAATCTTATAACGGTGATGAAATTTCAGAAGATGAAACTAAATGCTATGTAAGAAGTACACAAGAAAACGCATATTATGAAATGAATTCAGCAACAGTATATAAAAAGATGGCAGGAAATGATAATAATTATGAATACTATACAATGGATAAAGAAGTAAAAATGGTTAATGGAAAATTATATGCTTCAATGGATGGAATAGAAAAGGGATTTAATGTTCAATTTATTTATAGTGCAGAGCAAAATCAGATAAGAATACTTACATTACCATATTTAACTACATGGTATTCATCAAGATATAAAAATTCAGCTATTGGAAACTCTAATGCAAGTTTTGAAAATAAGAAAGCAATACTATATGATATGTTAGTTGTAACTAATACAGATGGATTATATGGTGTAATAAATGTTTCTCAGGATGCACAAAGACAAGAAGTATTGGGAACAAAATATACAGAAGTAACATTTGTTGAAAGTACAATGGATTTCATAGTAAAAACAGAAGATAACAAGATGGGAATAATATCATATGATTCTACAACTAAAATTACTCCAGAATATGATGATGTAAAACATATAGATAAAAACTTAAACTTGTATTTAGTGAGTAACGATGGTAAATATGGAGTAGTAAATGAAACCGGAAGAATTATACTATACATTGAGTATGATAAAATTGGAGTAGATCCTAATGCATTCTCAACAAATACTATTAGAAACCAATATTTATTATATGATGCATATATACCTGTTATGAGAGATCAAAAATGGGGATTGATGGACAAAAATGGAAATACAGTAATACCAATAGAATATGATAGATTAGGATGTAATGTATCAACTTCAAGTAGTTCAAGCCACAATGTTTTATTAATACCAGAGTATAATGCAATTGTTATTGGAAATGCAGGAAAGTATGGATTAGCAGATGTTAATGGTAATATTATATTTGACTGTGCTATGGATTCAATATATTCAGTTACTATGAATGGAGAAACAACATACTACATGACAATAAATGAACAAACTATCAATTTAATAGAATTCATAAATCAATATTATGAACAAAATGGTGGGGAAAATAATACACAAGAAACAAATACAACGGAAAATAATACAGCTCAAAATAGTAATCAAACAACAGAGCAAAACAATATAACTAGTGAACAGCAAAATCAGGGGCAAACAAATAGTAATATGCAAGCTCAACAATAAAAATAGAAGATGGAGAAAAAAATGTCAGATACAAAATGGACAGAAGAACAAAAATTAGCTATAAATGAAAAAAATTCTAATATTCTAGTAGCTGCTGCTGCTGGAAGCGGAAAAACAGCTGTATTAGTAGAAAGAATAATAAACAAAGTTATAAATGAAAAAGTAAATATAAATGATATATTAGTAGTTACTTTTACAAACGCAGCAGCTTCAGAAATGAGAGAAAGAATATTAGAAGCAATATATAAAAAATTAGAAGAAGATCCAGAGAATCTTCATCTTCAAAAACAAATAAATTTATTAAACAAGGCAAGTATTTGTACAATACATGCCTTTTGTTTAGATGTTATAAGAAATAACTTTTTTGAAATTGATGTTTCAGCTAACTTTCGTATAGGAGATTCAACAGAAATTGAGTTAATAAAACAAGATGTTATAGAAGAATTATTTGAAGAGAAATATGAAGTAGAAGATGAAAAATTTTTAAAATTGGTTCAAATGTATACTAACTATAGAAGTGATGACAATCTTAAAGAATTGGTTATAAAATTATATGAATTTATTCAAAGTATTCCTTTCCCAGAAGAATGGTTAAAAGAAAAAATAGAAGAGTTTAATTATAACAATGGTATAGATTTTTCGGAAACAAAATGGGGAAAAATTATAATAGATGATTTATTTTTAAAAATTGAAGATTGTGTAATTAAACTTGAACAGGTATATAAAGAAGTTGCTAAATATATAGAACTATCTAAATTTAGTGCAGTACTAATTCAAGACATAGAAAACTTAAAATCAATAAATAAAAACTATAAATGGGATGAAATCTACAATAAAGTAAACAATATTTCATGGTTGAAATGGCCTACAGATAAAAAAGTCACAATGGATTTAAAAAATGAAGCAAAAGAAGTAAGAGATAATGTAAAAAAAGAGTTTAATAAAATTATTTCAAAAGTTATGGTTTATCCATCAGGTGAAATAAATAAAGACATAAATGGAATGTACTTAACTTTAAAAGATTTATCAGAACTAGTTATAGAATTTAAAAATAGATTTTCAAAAACTAAGAAAGAAAAAAATGTAATAGATTTTAATGATATTGAACATTTTGCATTAGATATACTTATAGGTAAAAATAGTAAAAAAACAAAAGCAGCACAATATTATATGGATAAATTTATTGAAATAGATGTGGACGAATATCAAGATAGTAATTTGGTACAAGAATATATATTAAATAGTATATCAAGAGGAAACAACATTTTTATGGTTGGAGATGTTAAACAAAGCATTTACAGATTTAGACAAGCAAGACCAGAATTGTTTTTAGACAAATATGAAAATTATAAGTTAAAGGAAAGAAACGAAATTGGAGAAAAAATACAACTCTTTAAAAATTTTAGAAGTAGGAAAAATATATTAGAAATAACAAACCAAATATTTAAAAATATTATGAGTAAACAAATAGGAGAAATATCATATACAGAGGAAGAATTTTTAAACTATGGAGCAAATTATCCAGAACAAAAAGAAAAATCCGAAATTTATGTTATTGATGTAAAAGATGAAGAAGAAAGTGAATTAGAAGAAGTAACAAAAACAAATACAGATGATTTAGAAGACGAAGAAACAGAAGAAAGAATAGATGATATTATATTAGAAGCTAGATTTGTAGCAAAGAAAATAAAAGAAATGCTAAATAGCGACATGGAAGTTTTTGATAAAAAAAAGGGTAAAAGGAAATTAGAAAACAAAGATATATCAATTTTGTTAAGAACCACCAACAATATAGCTCCAATATATGAAAAAGAGTTATTAGAAGTTGGAATAAAAGTGTTTAGCGATTTTTCGAGTACATATTTAGATTCAATTGAAATACAAACAATGATTGCTTTGCTAAAAATAATAGATAATCCTATTCAAGATATCCCATTGGTTACTATTTTAAGATCATGCATTGGTGGATTTTCAGATAATGATTTAATAGAAATAAGGCTTACAGATAAAAAATGTAGTTTTTATGAAGCAATGTTAAAATCTAGGACAAGAGTAAATGATAAAATAAAACAAAAAATTTCAAAATTATTAGATAGGTTAGATAAATGGAGAAAGGATGTAGAACATTTATCATTAGAAGAATTTATATGGCAAATATATATAGATACAGGATATTATCATTATGTAAGTTTAATGCCTAATGGAGCATTAAGACAGGCAAACCTAAAAATTTTATTTGAAAAAGCAAGAGAATTTGAAAGTACGAATTTTAATGGATTATTTCAATTTATTAATTTTATTGATAAACTAAGAAATAGTGGAGGAGACTTGTCTAGTGCTAAATTAATTGGTGAAAATGAAAATGTTGTTAGAATAATGAGCATTCATAAAAGTAAAGGTCTTGAATTTCCGATAGTATTCTTATGCAATATGGGAAAAAAATTTAATATGAAAGACTTAAATGATAATATTATACTGCATCAAGATTTAGGACTTGGACCTAAGTATATAGATATGGAAAATAGAATGGAATATAATACTTTAGCGAAGGAAGCAATAAAAATAAAAGCTAAAAAAGAAATTATTTCGGAAGAAGAAAGAGTATTATATGTTGCTCTAACTAGGGCAAAAGAAAAACTTATTATTACAGCAACAAGCAAAGATGTAAAAAAAGAGTTAAAAGATAAGGAAGATATTTTAAAAACTTACAATAATGAAGTTAAAAGTAATATTGTAGAAAGATACAAATCATATTTAGATTGGATAGAACTAATTTATATAAAAAATGATTTAGATAATCTTATTGAATTTAATGTAGTGAAAAAGAAAGACTTAATAAAAGAATTAAAAAATTCAAGTGATAAAGAAAATGATATGCTAGATACTATAAGAAAAAAAGCAGAAGAAGATTATAATAAAAAAGAAATAAAAGAACTTAAAGAAAGAATAAATTGGAACTATAGTTTTTTAAATTCTACATTACTTCCAACTAAGACTAGTGTTACAAAAATAAAGGAGAATACCAAATATATTAATGCAGAAGATTCTATAGAAAATTTAAAAATAATTGGGGAAAATAAAAACATATCGTTGGATAAACCTAAGTTCTTGAAAAATAATGAAATATCAAAAGCCCAAATAGGAACACTAATGCATATGTGTGTACAAAGAATAGACGAGAAGAAAGAATATGATATGCGAGAAATTAAAGAACTTATTAATCAGTTAGTATTAAAACAATATATATCTGAAGAAGAATCTAAAAAAATAGATATAGAGTTATTGCTGAAATATACTAAATCCAATATTTTTACTCAGATAAGGGATGCAAAGAAAGTATATAAAGAGCAACCTTTTTATATAAGTATACCTTCAAAAGAAATATATAGTGACGTTAACTCAGATGAAAAAATTTTAGTACAAGGAGTAATGGACTTATACTTTATTGATAAAAATGACCATCTTATATTAGTTGATTATAAAACTGACTATGTTGGCGTAGGTCAAGAAAAAAATGTTGTAAATAAATATGCAAAACAACTAGAAATATATAAAAAAGCATTAGAACAATCGCTTGAGAAAAAAGTAGAGAAATCATTTATATGTTTAGCAAATAGAAATTGGAATTGTTATGAAATAGAATTAAATTATGGGGAGGTATAATAAATGAAAACAAAGTATATTTTTGTAACAGGTGGAGTGGTATCAGGTTTAGGAAAAGGGATTACTGCAGCATCATTGGGAAGATTACTTAAAAATAGGGGGTATAAAATAGTTAATCAAAAATTTGATCCATATATAAATGTTGATCCTGGAACAATGAGTCCATATGAACATGGCGAAGTATTTGTAACAGAGGATGGAGCAGAAACCGATTTGGATTTAGGCCATTATGAAAGATTTACAGATGTAAGTTTAACCAGGAATTCAAGTGTTACTACTGGAAAAATTTATTCAGAGGTAATTAGAAAAGAAAGACAAGGGGCATATTTAGGAAAAACAGTACAGGTAATTCCCCATATTACTAATGAAATAAAAAATAATATTTACCAATTTAAAGATCAAGATGTAGATATTGTAATAACTGAAATAGGAGGAACAGTTGGTGATATAGAAAGTTTGCCTTTTATGGAAGCAATAAGGCAAATAGGCTTAGAAAACGATAAAGAAGATGTAGCATATGTACATGTAACTTTATTGCCTCATATATTTGGGACAAATGAATTAAAATCAAAACCAACTCAACACTCAGTAAAAGAGTTGCAATCAATAGGAATAAAGCCAGACATTTTAGTGTGTAGAACAGAATTACCAATACCTGATGACATGAAACAAAAAATTGCAATGTTTTGTAATGTTAGAAAAGAAAATGTAATAGAAAATAATAATGCTAATATTTTATATGAAGTGCCTTTAATGTTGGAAAAGCAAGGATTAGCTGTACAAGTATGCAAGCACTTACAATTAGAAAATGTAGAACCTAAGAATGAAGAATGGGAGAAATTAATAAAAAAAATAAAAAATATTAGCGGAAATCCAGTAAAAATAGCAATTGTAGGAAAATATGTAAGATTGGAAGATGCATATTTATCAGTAGTTGAAAGCATAAAACATGGTGGATTTGCCAATAATGTTCCTGTAGAAATATCTTTTATAAATTCTGAAACAATAAATAGAGAAAATGTAGAACAGAAAATTTCAAAATATGATGGAGTTATAGTTCCAGGAGGATTCGGAAATAGAGGAATAGAAGGAAAAATTGAAACAATAAAATATGTTAGAGAAAATAATATTCCATTCTTGGGAATTTGTTTAGGAATGCAAATGGCAGTAATAGAATATGCAAGAAATGTACTTAATCTACCAGATGTAAATTCAACAGAAATATCACCAGATTGTAAAAACCCTGTTATACATTTAATGAATGAACAGAAAAATATAACTAAAAAAGGTGGAACTATGAGGCTAGGATGCTATGATTGTATATTAGAAGATGGTAGTCTTGCACAAAAACTTTTTAAGCAAAAACAAATAAAAGAGAGACATAGACATAGATATGAATATAATAATGAATATAAAGAAGCATTAGAAAAAAATGGACTAATGTGTTCAGGAAAATCTCCAGATGGAAAATTGGTTGAAATGGTAGAAATTCCTAATCATAATTTTTTTATAGCAAGTCAATTTCACCCAGAATTTACATCAAGACCAGACAAACCACATCCTTTATTTGTAGGATTAATACAGGCTGCAAAAAAATATATGGAAGAGAAAAATTAAAAATATATTGTTTTTTTCTTGATATTTTCTCTATATTATTGTATCATATAATAAGTTATATGTACTTACGCAAATAAAGGAAAGGAGTACTTAAATGAAAAAAATAATAGTAAGTTTTATTATAGTATTTATTATAATAAGCATGTTAATAATTCCAGTACAAGCAACTAATACAAATCAAAATAATGTTATAGAAACAACAAGCTCTACCACTAATTTAGTAGAATTAAAAGACAGAGCGCTAAGTACTTTAGAAGACTATCAAGTAGCATACGGAAATGATACATATGGCTTGGTAGCATATATATTAAATATAGTAAGAATATATAGTATTCCATTTGGCTTTGTTGGAATAGTAATTGCAGCAATACATAGATATGTTTTAGGTATAAGAAAATTGGACACACAAGAAAAAGGATTTGGCGTAATGATAGGTATTATTACTGTTATGGTTATATGCCAAGTTTTACCATTAATTTTTGCTATTGTAGTAAGAGGTTGGAGGGGATAAACAAATGAAGGTATTATTTGCTGTTAATAATGAGCATATATCAGATTCAATTATAAAAAAATATCAACAAGATTATAAAGAATTGATTTCTAGTAAAAATGTATATTATTTTAATGCACTTTTAAAGGAACTACAAGAAGATAAGTCTTATGACAGAATAGTAATTGGAGAAGACTTGGAAATGTTTTCAAACAATAACTATGATGCTATGGACAAATTTATTTTTGACAGATTGGATAAAGTAAGTGATGAAGCTTCAAATGCTTCAGGAGAAGATATACCAATAATATTAATTTGTACAGACAGAAGAAATAAAGCAGATTCAATTTTAGTAAAATTATTTAGTATTGGAATATATAGTGCGCTAATTGGTCAAGATAGAACTATAACAAATGTATGTAAGTTAATTAATGTACCACGTACAAAAAAAGAAGCAAAAATTTATTATAAAATAGATACCGATGATGTTGACTATAAACCAGAAAACGAAAATGATGTTAGCGAAGTAGAAATTCAAAATATATTAATGCATTATAAAAGATTAGGAAAAAATGAAGAAAAATATGTAGATAGTTTTAACAGTATTGCAGCTCAGTATACAAATGAGCAATTAAAAATAATAGCAAAATTTTTACCTCTTAATGTTAAAGCTGTTTTGGAAGCAGAATGCCCAAAATATCAAGAAGTAATGATGGGAACAAGTTTTAATCAAAATAGTAGTACTCCAAGAGCTGTTTCTGCTCCTAGCAAAACATATTCAGCAACTCCGGAAAATTATAAAGCTAAAATAAAATCTAATACAAATACTAATACTAAATTTGATAATTCAAAGATAGATATAATTCAAAAACAACTAGAAAAAAATAAATTAACAAAACCTGTAATTGTACCAAGTGCGATGAATATAAATAATGTAACAAAGATAGAACAAAATCCTATAGATGAAACAGATGGATTCCAAGATGTTAATTTTAATGATAGCATTAAGCAAACTCAAAATGCAGGGCAACCTGTAGGAGGTGGCATGGTTCAAGAAGACGATGATCCATTAGCTTCTATAAAAGAAGAATTAAAGGGAATAATTGAATCAGAGGGTGACAATACTGAAGAAAATGTAGAAGTACCTGTACAACCTAAAAGAAGAGGAAGACCTAGAAAAAATCCTGAAGCCACAAATGTATTACCTGGTCTTGATTCAGAAACACCATCTCAACCAAAAAAGAGAGGAAGACCTAGAAAAGTTCAACCAATTGTTGAAAATGAAGAAAATGTTCAACCAACATTACAAAGTGATGTGGATGGATATCAAAACATTGTAAAATCTGAAAAAGAAGAGCCTATTGTTAACTTATTTGACTTAGATGACGAAGAAGACAATACAGATATAAGTAATGCAGCTCAAGGAAATGGTAATAATAACAATGAGGAGACAACAATATTACCAGGATTTGAAGAAGTAGAAGAAGAAAATAATATAGAATCAAATAATAATATAAATAATTTATATAATAGTACAAGTAATTCTAACTTTAAGAATGATTATAATCAAAATAGTGCATATAATCAAAGTAATGGTTATAATCAAGGAAATATTAATAATTACATGAATAATGTAAATCAGTCAAATCAAAATACAAGTATGCAAAGTATACAAAATACTAATATTGACTTAACAAGATTATTAACTGCCGATAAAAAAGTGGTTTCATTTGTGGGTACATCTAAAAACGGAACATCTTTCTTAGTAAATAATATTGCAGAAATTATCTCTCAAAATGGCATAAAAACAGCGATATTAGACTTAACTAAAAATAAAAATGCATATTATATTTATACAGAAAATGAAGAAGATTTAAGAAAAATTGCTTTTAATTGTATAGATAATTTGAGAAGAGGTAATGCACAAGGTATTAATGTTCACAAAAATCTTGATGTATATACTACATTACCAGGAGAAAATCAAGATATAAATGACGCATCAAATATAATGCAAACACTTATTAGCAATTATTCTTTAGTTATATTAGATTGTGATTTTGATACAAATATTGAGTACTTTAGAATTGCTCAAGAACTATATTTGGTACAATCATATGATGTATTAACTATACAACCGCTTACAGCTTTTTTAAGGGATTTAAAGGCAAAAAATATATTAGAGCCAGAAAAATTAAAAGTGGTTTTAAACAAAGTTTTGAGGGTTAAAAGTATAACAGAAAGAACAATAATAGGAGGAATGGCATTTTATAATGATCCAGCAATGTCATTTATGACAGAACTATTTAATAAAGATAGTATACCATATTGTGTAATACCATTTGAAGAACAAACATATTCAAAATATTTAGAAGGATTAGTTAATTGTAAAATAACAACAAATGGATATTCTAAAAATTTTATGTCAGCCATGTCAAAACTTACTAGTATGGTATATCCATTAATTGCAAAAGATGCAGCTAAAAGAATAAATCAACCTAATGCAGGGTATTATGCAAATAAAACAACAACATTTAATCCAAATATGAACAGTACCTTAGATAAAATGAAGAAAAATTTATAAACACTATATTACAGAAATTGAGGTGATAACTTTTGATAATAGCGGTAATAGTAATACTAGTAATAATTATTGCAGTACTAATGTTTTACAATATGTCTATTCATAAAAAAATTCAAAGCTTTAATAATATAAATCAGAAAATTACTAACTTAAATATATTACAAGATTTTATGGACACTTTAGGAGAGGAAGAGTCAACTAATGAAAAACTTCAAAAAATAAATAATATATTAATAGAACGTTATGAAATTAAATATTCTACAATAGTAACATATAATGGTGCAGAATATGTAATAAGAGCTTCGAATGTAGAAGAAAAACATTGGGATACTTTAAGAAATTTAAATAGTGAAGATACATTTAAAGAAAGTATAGAAACTGCCGTACCTAAATATATAACAGTAAATCAAGAAGGAGAAAGGCTACCATATCAAAAAATGGAATTTGGAAGAGCTAAATCAGCTATCTTTTTCCCTTTATATATAGATAATGTATATATAGGATATTGGATTATCGAAGGAAGTAGACCTCATGAGTTTGATAATATAGATGTAACAATGTTAGAAGTTGTAAAAAGTAATATTGTATCTGTATTAAAAACCATTCAAAATCAAGATACTTTACAAAATATTGTTAGAGATGATCAATTTAGTAAATTAAAGTCAGCAGAATATTTGTATGGTGAAGCTAAAAAAATTATTGATAAATATACTACTTCAACAGTATGTATGTTTAAAATAATAAATTTAGTTGATATAAATCAAAAGTTTAATAGAGAAACAGGAAACAATACTATTACAGAAGTTTGCAGAGAAATAAGTAAAGAAATTTCAAGTGAGTATATTTTTGTAAGATATATGGGACCAAAATTTGCTATTGTATTTTCAGGAATAGAATTAAATACTGTGGCAGATTTTATGAAAGAAATGAAAAGAAAAGTAGAAGCACTAGAAATACCAGTGGTTGGCGAAGAAGATGAAGAAGTATTTGCTAGCCCCAAAATTAATATAGCTATTTCAACATATTATAAAGGAACTGCATTAGATGGAGTAACAAAAAAATTAGAAGAGTATTTAGATAGTGCAAATCCAAAAGAAAGTGATATAAATAATTTATAAAGGAGGTAAGGTATTATGAATATGGACGAAACAGTAAGTTTTAAAGTAGAAAGAGACAAGAGTATTAAGGCTAGAGAAATTTTAAAAGAAGTGTATAAAGCGCTTGAAGAAAAAGGATATAATCCAATAAACCAAATAGTTGGATATATATTGTCTGGAGATCCAACTTATATAACAAGTCATAATAATGCACGAAACCTAATAAGACAAGTAGAAAGAGACGAGCTTTTGGAAAAAATGGTAAAGAACTATATAGGACTAGATGATTAATATGAGAAAATTAGGAATTGACTATGGTGATAGTAGAGTGGGTTTAGCTATTACAGATGAGCTAGGCATAACTGCACAAGGCTTGGAAACAGTATATCATAAGGGAAACGACAAGATAGTTTTAAAAAGATTAGAAGAATTATTACAAAACTATGATGTCGATACTTTTGTTATTGGAATGCCATACAATATGAATGGAACAAAAACACAAAGGGCAGAGGTAACAGAAAAATTTATTCATAAGTTAAAATGTAAGTTTAATAAAATTAAAATAGTTACAATTGATGAAAGGCTTACTACAGTTGCTGCACATAAAACAATGAATTTTTTAAATATTAATAAATATAAAAAGAAAGATATAGTAGATACTATTTCTGCTGTATATATATTAGAAACATATATAAACAAAAAATAGTATAAACTTTAGTATAGATTAACTAAAGTTGCGAATAATATTAATTAGATTTTAACATTGTAGAAATACAATATTTTATATAAAGATTTTAAGTTTGAAAGGAGAAGAAGATGGAAGAAAACAAAAACAATACCCCACTAGAAAATGAAGGAGAGGAATTAGACAATATATTAACATTAAATGATGAAGAAGGAAATGAAGTAGAATTTGAATTTTTAGACTTAATAGAATACGAAGGAGAAGAATATGTAATTTTACTACCTGTTGAAGATGAAGAAGACGAAGAAGAACCAGGAGAAGTAGTAATATTAAAATTAGAAGATACAGATAATGAAGATGAAGAATCGTATGTAAGTGTTGAAGATGAAGAAATTTTAAATGCTGTATTTGAAAAGTTTAAAGAAAAATTTAAAGATGATTTTAATTTTGTAGATTAATAGAAAAGTACTAGCCTTAAATTGAATTTCAATTTAAGGCTATATGTTAATTTACAATACATATAGTTTATAGAGGTTAATATAATATGTATGATGTTATAATTATAGGAAGTGGACCTGCAGGAGTCACAGCTGCTATATATGCTAAAAGAGGAGGTCTTAATCCATTAGTTATATATAATGGATTTGGAGCTTTAGGAAAAACTGAAAAAATAGAAAATTATTATGGATTTTCAAAAATATCAGGAAAAGAGTTATTTAATAGAGGAATAGAACAATTAAAAAATTTAAATATCGATCTAGTCAAAGATGAAGTAGTACAATTAAATTATAATAATAATTTTGAAGTTATAACTGTAAATAACTCATTTTATTCAAAATATGTTGTACTAGCTACAGGAACTAGCAGAAAAGCACCTGTTATAAAAGGAATAAAAGAATTTGAAGGGAAAGGAATAAGTTATTGTGCTGTTTGTGATGCATTTTTTTATAAAAATAAAAATGTAGCAGTTTTAGGAAATGGAAATTATGCTATTCACGAAGCAGAAGTTCTTAAGCCTGTTACAAAATCTGTAATACTTTTAACAAATGGAGAAAGACCAGTGGAAAATAGAGATATATCAATAAATGTAAACGAAAAGAAAATAAGAGAAGTAAGAGGTTCTGAAAATGTAAATGAAATTATCTTTGATGATGGTACAAAAGAAGATGTAAGTGGTGTTTTTATTGCTATAGGAACTGCATCTACAAGTGATTTAGCAAGAAAAATTGGAGCAAGAATAGAAAATAATAATATAGTAGTAAATGAAAATATGGAAACAACTGTACCAAATTTATATGCATGTGGTGATTGTGTAGGAGGAATACTTCAAATTAGTAAGGCAGTATATGATGGCATGAAAGTAGGTTTAGAAATAATAAAAAAAGTTAAAAATAATAAATAGGAGGTAAGAATATGTCAGTTATAAAATTAACAAATCAAAATTTTGAAGAAGAGGTACTAAAATCAAATATACCAGTTTTAGTAGATTTTTGGGCAGAATGGTGTAATCCTTGTAAAATGATGGCACCAACAGTAGATACAATAGGAGAAGAACTTAAAGATAAAATAAAGGTAGCTAAAATAAATATAGATGAAGCACCAGAAATTGCAGAACAATATGGAGTTATGAGTATACCAACATTTAAATTATTTAAAAATGGTCAAGAGACTGCATCAACAGTTGGTGTTCAAGACAAAAATGAATTAATAAGAAATTTAGGATTATAATAAAAAAATACCACTATTTTGCTTTATTGGCAGAAAAGTGGTATAATTATATTATGCATCTTGTTCTATGTGAACAAAATATTACAGCATTGGAGGACAAAAGGATGTATAAGAGAGTATTGTCTTCATTTGGGAACGTCGTTCTCGAAGAGACCGGAGTCTGCATTGGAAAAGAAGGAAGAGCCGGAAATGGCTTTTTCGAGGTCGAGCTCACAGATACCCCTGGCAAGACCGTTTTGGCACTATATGGCACCGTTTACAATGGCGAGTTCCACCAGTTTTGTACTGGCACAATGTGCGTTGGGTGTCGGGGGGTGACAAGCCCAAAATGCAGATACAACCGGGAGACTAACAAGAATTCCGGGTACTATGTGGACATGTAATACTTTCACTCTCCTCACCGCAGTGTGGTGGGGAGCTTTTTTATGTTATAAAAGAAAATAAATATCTAAAAGTCTATTATTTTTGCTTATTTTATGATATAAAATAGATAGACAATTAAATTTTATGAGAGGACAAAAATGAATTACAAAATAGTAAATGGTGCTGTATCATATGGAGCAGAAACAATATTAGAAGAGATTAATTTTGAAATAAAAGATAAAGAAAAGATTGCTATTGTTGGAAGAAATGGAAGTGGAAAGACGACATTATTAAAAGCAATAGTAGAAAATGAAATGCTAGAAGAAGGAATCGGAGAAGAAAAATTTAGTATATATAAGCAAGGTGTTCAAAGTATAGGATATTTAAAACAAATAGAATTTGAAGATTCCACAAAAACATTGTTAGAAGAAATATTAAAAGTTTATACTCCAATTTTACAATTAGAGAAAAAAATTTCAGATTTATCTTATGAATTACAAAGTAATACAAATAATAAATTAATAAAGAAATATACCGAAGAATTAGATAGATTTGAGATGCTTGGAGGATATACTTATAAAAAAGAATATGAAATAGCCATAAAAAAATTTGGATTTAGTGAAGAAGATAAAAATAAAAGAATAGACCAATTTTCTGGTGGGCAGAGAACTAAAATTGCGTTTTTAAAATTATTATTAAGCAAGCCAGATATTTTACTATTAGATGAACCTACCAACCATTTAGATATTACTGCTATAGAATGGTTAGAAAATTATTTAAAATCATATCCAAATGCAGTGGTTATTGTATCTCATGATAGAATGTTTTTAAATAGAATAGTAAATAAGGTATATGAAATAGAATATGCCACAATAACAGAATATATTGGAGATTACACATCATTTGAAAAACAAAAAAGAATTAATTACGAAAAACAACTAAAAGACTATGAATATCAACAAGCAGAAATAAAAAGGTTAAAAGCAATTGCTGATAGATTTAGATACAAACCAACAAAAGCAAAAATGGCATTATCTAAATTGAAAAAAATAGAGCAAATGACAATAATAGAACAGCCAAATAGATATGACTTAAAAACTTTCCATTTGAATTTTAATATTAAATTGGAAAGTGGAAAAATGGTATTATCAGCAAAAGATTTAGAGATAGGATATAACAATAAAGCAATTGCCAAAGTTTCTTTTGAACTATATAAAGGTCAAAAACTTGCTATTATTGGCGAAAATGGAATAGGAAAATCAACATTGCTTAAAACTTTAAATGGAAATATTCCTAAAATAAATGGAAATTTGGAATATGGATATCATGTAGAAAAAGAATATTTTGACCAACAAATGGAATTTAAAGATGTAGAAAAAACAGTATTTGATGATTTTTATGAAGAATTTCCAAACCTAACTACAACTCAAATTAGAACAATATTGGGAACTTTTTTGTTTACAGGAGAAGATGTATTTAAGAAAATAAAAGTATTATCAGGAGGAGAAAAAGCAAGATTACAATTATGTAAAATATTTAAAAAAGGACCAAATTTATTATTATTAGATGAACCAACAAACCATATGGATATAATAGGAAAGGAAAGTTTGGAAAATATACTTAAAGAATATAAAGGAACCTTAATATTTGTATCTCATGATAGATATTTTGTAAATAAAATAGCAGATTCTATGCTGATTTTTGAGACTGATAATGTTATGTTTTTTAATGGAAAATATGATGAGTACAAGGAAAAGGAAGAGACATTAAAAGAAAGTATGCAAATAGAGAAAACGGTCGAAGAAAATACTAGAAATAAAGGAAAAAGTAATACTAATAATCAATATTTTATAAATAAAGAACAAAGAAAAATAAAAAATAAGATAGGAAAGCTAGAAAATGAAATAAATAATTTAGAAGACGAAATAAGAAATATAGAAAATGAAATGATAAAAGAAGAAAACAGTAGTGATTATATAAAGCTAGAAGAACTTCAGAAAAAAATAGATGAACTAAATAAGATAATGGAAGAAAAAATGATTGAATGGAATAGCTTAATTTCATAAATAGAAATTATTATAATAGGGTATAAGAAAAGTAAAATATATAAATATTAAGGGGAGATAAAATATGGACTTTAAAGAAGAATTAAAAAAATATCAAGAAATTATAAATAAAGAGTTGCAAAAATATGTAAGAAAAGAAAATTGCCCAGAAAAAGTTTTAAATGAGTCTATGGAATATAGCCTTATGGCAGGAGGAAAAAGGTTAAGACCTATTTTAGTTATAGCAACATATCAGCTGTTTAAAAATGACATAAAAGAATGTTTACCTTATGCGGTTGCAATTGAAATGATACACAATTTTTCATTAATTCATGATGATTTACCAGGAATAGATAATGATGATTTTAGACATGGAAAACCTACAAACCATAAACAATTTAATGAAGCAACAGCTATACTTGCAGGAGATGGGCTGTTAAATAATGCTTATATAGTGATAAGTAAAGATTTATTAAATACAGTAGATAAATCAAAATTAGATATAAAAATGATGGTATTTAAGGAATTTTCATACGCAGTTGATAGAATGATAGCGGGAGAATATATAGATACAGAATATGAAGGAAAAGACGTATTGGAAAAATATTTAGAATACATGAATGCAAATAAAACAGGAGCATTACTAAGGCTTTCTGTTAGAATGGGTGCTTACTTAGCTGAATGTGAAGAAAATGATTTTAAAAAACTAACAAATTATGCGGAAAAAGTAGGACTGGCATTTCAAGTAAAAGATGACATTTTATCAGAAGAAGGAGACGAAAAAATATTAGGTAAACCAGTTGGAAATGATAAAAAAATGAAAAAATGTACATATGTATCAAAATATGGGATAGAAGAAGCAAAAAACAAGTTAGATAAATTAATAGAAGAGGCAATTAAGGAACTTACTCCATATGGGGAAAAGGCAAAATTTTTAGTAGAATTAGCTTTATATGTAAAAAATAGAAATAAGTAATATTATTGATAAAGGAGAAAAATATGAATATTGCTATAGGACTATTAATCCCTTTTTTAGGAACAACCTTAGGTGCTGCTATGGTATTTCTAATGAGAAACCAAATTAATAAAAGAGTAGAAAAACTTTTGCTAGGATTTGCATCGGGAGTTATGATAGCAGCGTCTATTTGGTCACTTATTATACCTTCAATAAATATGTCAGAAGAGCAGGGAAAAATAGCTTGGGTGCCAGCAGCCATAGGATTTATACTAGGCATGGTATTTTTATTAGTTTTAGATAGTTTAATACCGCATTTACATTTAAAGACAGAAAAACCAGAAGGATTAAAATCAAAATTGAAAAAGACTACGATGATGATGCTGGCAGTAACACTTCATAATATACCAGAAGGAATGGCTGTAGGTGTGGTGTTTGCAGGTGTATTAGCACAAAATACGGGCATTACATTGGCTGGAGCAGTAGCACTTGCTATTGGAATAGCAATACAAAACTTTCCAGAAGGTGCAATTGTATCAATGCCATTGAAAAGTGAAGGAGTTTCTAAGCCTAAAGCTTTTTTGTATGGAACTTTATCTGGAATAGTTGAACCAATAAGTGCTTTAATAACAATATTACTAACCAGTACTATATTACCAATATTACCATATATACTATCTTTTGCAGCAGGAGCAATGATATATGTAGTAGTAGAAGAGCTAATTCCAGAGGCACAAGAAGGTGAACATTCAAATATAGGTACAATTGGTGTTGCTATAGGATTTGTAATAATGATGATATTAGATGTAGCATTGGGATAACAATAAATCAAAAAATATGATATGATTAATATTCATATCATATTTTTTACATAAATTAACTAAATTTCTATATCCTCTAATGCTTTATTGACATTTTTACTTACTGCAATAATAAAACTTAATATGCAATAATATGTATATAGCAATTTTTTGTCTAATGAATTATTCCATATCTTAGGTTCGAACATAGGACCAGTATAGAATCTTAAATAAATAAAATTATTCTTAAAAGCAATTTCAAAAGATAAATTATATGTTTTATAAAAATCAATCAAAGTATCCATAACGTCATGAGTAAGAATTCGCATAGTAAGAATTTTATCAGGAGAAACTACATCGAAGTATGATTCAAATTCAGAACTATCCATTTCAACAGTATTTCTTGGTTTAAAAAATCTAAAACGATTTAATGATATTTTTAAATATGTATTAATGTTTTTTATAGAAGTTGTAAATGCGAATATACCTTCAAATAATGTTATTTTTTCTCTAGTATTATCTCGTTTATCCCTAACAATTTTTTCTACCTTTATATCACTCATTCTAATAAATGTATTTTCGTTTAAATATCCTTTTATATAATCATCCGAGTAAAACTTAGAAAATCCGGATACTTCAAAATTAGAATCAATAAAGCTTTTCATAAATAATTCATATTCAGAATTTTTAGAATAGTCTAACTTATGATTAAAAAGTTTTACAAAATTATATATAACAACATTCTTATATTCTGCAACATATTTATTTTTAAAAACAATACTTAATATAACACATGCAAAAACAAGGATGATACTTGCAAGTTTAACAATATTATTAGGAAAAATAAACAAAAAAGCTAGAAAAATAAAAACACAAATTATAAAGCATCTTGTTATTATTTGAAATTTTTTTAAATTATTAAAATAATTACTACATAGATCAGTATATAAATTTTCAAATTCTGGAGTTGTTTCTGAAGATATGAAAAATCTACCAGGCCTTCTAGAATTTTTATTTATAATGGAAAATATAATAAAGAATATAATAAATACTACCAAGATTAGTAACATATGAAAACTTTGCATTTTCATAAGACCACCAAAAGATTGAGAAATAATAAAAATGCCAACAAGAAAAAAGGCTAGAAAGACTAATAAAATAATTGTACTTACATTACGTTTTTTCATAAGTAAATCCCCCCCTTAAAAGAATATTATCATATGAATAAAATAAAAACAACTAATTTGTTGTAATATAAAATTTTATATGCTAAAATTAGTAAAAAGGAGAAAATGAATGTTAGAGATAGGAATTGGATTTATAGTAATATTAATAATAATACTATTGCTAGCGATAGTTATAATTTATAATAAACTAACAGTTTTAAGAAAAAGGGCAATTCAATCTGAAAGTGGTATAGATGTATATTTACAACAAAGATTTGATCTTATACCTAATTTAGTGGAAATTACAAAAGGCTATATGAAACATGAAAAGGAAGTATTAGAAAATATAGCAAAATTAAGAACTGAATATAATATGAATAAAAATATGGAGGCTGCTAATAGTCTAACTAAGCAATATAAGGAAATAATTGCTATAATAGAAAATTATCCAGAACTAAAATCAGGTGAGCAATTTTTAAATTTACAAAAAACATTGGTAAAAGTAGAAAGCCAATTACAAGCAGTAAGAAGAATTTATAATAATGATGTAACAAATTACAATATTAGTATTAGTACTTTTCCAAATAATTTAATAGCAAAATTATTTAATTTTAAAGAAATGAATCTATTTGAACTAGATGAAGACAAACAAACTTAAAATAATTATAATAAAGGGGGAGCAATCTTTGCTCCCCCTCTTTAATATTCTCATAAGAATGGTTTTACAAATTTAATGCTTTTATGCATAGATTCAGCATGAGTTGCGCTTATTAAGTCAAAACTACAAAATGTTGGTACCTGTGAACAAAGCGGAATAATACCATCTCCATTTATGCCATGCATTTTATCAAACCATTTAAGAAAAACAGAAACCGGATTGAAAGTAATATTTCTGCAGCATGTAGAAACGATTATTTTGTAGCGGTGTTCACGGAAAGCAACAAGGTTAATATTTTTTAGAAAATTTGAGTTTGGTGAAATATCTTTGTCTACTTTATGATTTGAATAAATATAATTGAAAAGTTTTGCTTCTACAATATTTAGCCCTTGATTAAATTCTGGACTTGTAATAGGTGCTCCACTGATATTTATAGGTGCAGATATACTTATAATGCTTACTTTCCTATTTAGCCATTGTGCAAGATTTAGAAAGCAAGCTCCGCACTTAGAATGACCATGGAGTATGACACCCGAGTAATGATATAATTTGTTATTTATAAAATCGGCTAAATCTTTTCCTGCTTCTTGCAAACCAAGACAGTTTAAGGTAAAAAACATGGAGAAAACATCACAATTTCCATATCCCTTTCCGCTTGGTGCAAAAAATAATGGATCTTTATATATTACTTGGCCTTTTTCATTTACAGATAGACTATATCCACTTCCAATAATTACGCAATTAGTAGTGTTTTGAACTTTTCGTTTTAAAACAACTACTATGTTCCGAGTCTTGTAAACTACATTCCGAATTTTCATGAGAATCCCCCTCAAAAAATATGTAAATGATTTACATAAAAATTATATCATAGAAAAGAAAAAAGAGCAAGAAATGTATATTTTAAAAAAGATTGCAAATAATTTACCATAAGGAGAGTGATTTTAATGCAATCATATTGGATAGAAAGCGTAAAGAATGAAAATGAATACAAGGAACTAAAAGAAGATATTAGAACTGACGTATGCATAATTGGTGGAGGAATCACAGGAGTCAGTGTTGCATATAAATTAGCTAAAGAAAATTTAAACATTATATTAATAGAAAAAGATAAAATGGGTTATCAAACTACTGGTAATAGCACATCTAAAATCACAAGTCAACATGGGTTGTTTTATAAATATTTAAAAGATTCTAAGGGAGAAGAATTTGCGAAGAAATATTATGAAGCAAATGAAAATGCTATTAAAGACATAAGTAATATTATAAAAGAAGAGAAAATTGATTGTGACTATGAAAAACAATCAGCATTTATATTTGCACAATCTGAAGAAGAAGATAAAAAAGTAAAAGAAGAAGTAGAAATAGTACAGAGTTTTGGTGGAAGAGCTAAATATATAGCAAAAGAAAACATAGATAAAAAAGTTATGAATTTAAATCCTATTTCTGCTATTGAATTTGAAAATCAAGCACAATTTAATTCATATAAATACGTAAGTTCGTTAACAGAAATATGTAAAAATTATGGTGTGAGTATATATGAAAATACAAAAGTAGTAGAAGTAAAAAATGAAGAAAACTATTACACTGTTCATACAGAAAATGGATGTAGCATTAGGACTAAATATTTAGTTGTAGCAACAAAATATCCAATAATAAATATGCCGGGCTTTTACTTTATGAAAATGTATCAATCGACAAGCTATGCTATAGCGATAGAAACAAAAGAAAAATTATTTGAAGGAATGTATATAAGTTCAGCTAATCCTAAAATTTCATTAAGAACAGCGAAGGAAAATGATGGATATTTATTAATTGTAGTAGGTTCTGACCATAAAACAGGAGAAGATATAGATTTAACAAATTCATATAAAAATTTAGAAGATATAGCAAAGAAAATATATCCGGTAGAAAATATAAAATATTATTGGAATACAGAAGATTGTATTACTTTAGATAAAATACCATATATAGGTTCATATTCAAAAATGTGGGAAAATGCTTATGTAGCAACGGGATTTAACAAATGGGGAATAACTACATCAAATATAGCAGCAGAAATAATATCAGACAATATATTAGGCAAGGAAAATGAATATGAAGAATTATATACATCAACAAGATTAGAGCCAATAAAAAATAATACAGAAATGGGAAATATGTTAAAAGAAACAGTAAATTCTCTTATTATAAAAAAACTAAAGATACCACAAGAAATTGAAGAAAAAGTAAAAATAGGAGAAGGAAAAATAGTAGAAATTAACGGTGAAAAAATAGGAATATATAGAAATGAAAAAGGAATTTTATATAGAATAATACCAAAGTGCAAGCATTTAGGTTGTGAACTTATATGGAATAATTTAGATAAAACGTGGGATTGTCCATGCCATGGATCAAGATATGACTATAAAGGGAAAACGATATATGGACCAACAGTAAAAGATTTAGAGAAAAGCTAATAAAATAGGGGCGTGGCAATAAATGCCAACGTCCCTTAGTGCAAGATAAATATAAGATATTATACTCTGTATAAGATTTAATATTTGGGGAAACTTTGGAAAAAATAGGTTTACATATGAAAAAGTACTTCTAGAGTTCTTTCTAATGCTTTATACCTATAAGTTTCTTTTAGTTCCTCCTTGGACAATTGGTTAAAAGTTTTTTGTGCAGAGTCTAAAATGAATACTGAATAAAAATACGGCTTTTGAATTGGTTCAACAATCTCGTTTGCGATTTTTCCTTGACTTCTGCTCGAAACTTGGAAATATGTACCACTTTGGCGGATACATGTTACAACGCACTTATAAGTTGCATCCCTATTGGAGGCATCTTTCAAATTTCTTAACAGCTTATTTACGCATTCATACTTAGGAAGGCTTGGGTTAGTAGACAATTCTTCGTCGGCATATCTTGCGGTACGGATTCCAGGTTTTCCATTAAGGCTGTGAACAAAAAGCCCAGAATCATCAGTAATTATTGGATACGAAAGATGGTGGGATAGACAAAAGTTGCGAATAGCATGAGCTTTGATTAAAGAATTTTCTGAAAGTGAGCGACCAGCTTCTTCAATTTCTCCTAAATCCCAACCAATATCTTGTAATGTGAGAATCTTGGCGGGAAAATGACAGTGCTTTATTATTTCATTTAAGTCTTCGATTTTCCGTCTATTTGTAGTACCGAAAATTATTTTTTGCATAAAAACCTCCTATACAACTATGCACTAAAATAAATTTTGCCTGCACAGAAGATAATACCATATTTTAATAAAAAGATAAATACTTTTGTGTCAATCGGGACGGAGATTTTTGACAACTCAGGTGTACTGTGAGACAAATTTAATAGTTTCATACCTAATAAAAGAAATTTTTTTCAAACAAAAAAATCAACCACTTCTGATTGATTTTTGTTTCTTAGCATTCAATTAGTTTGAATAGATCATTTATTGGTGCCATCAAAGTAATTATCTACAAGCTTTTTTGACTCTCATAATGATTGAATACAAATATCAATCAATCTACTAAAATATATCATATTTTTTATAAGATACAATAAATTTAATAAAAATTTCAAAAAAAACTGCACCCATTTCGAGTGCAGAAAACAATTCGTTTTTTTAGTTATGGCTTAATAGCAGCTTGAGAGATCCCAGACCCACACATCAATGCCATAAGAAGCATCGGCGATGATGACAATGAAGTTGCTTTTTGCATGTGCAATCAGCTGCGGATTGGTTGCTTCTGCCAAGGTCTTCTGAATGTCAGAGATACGTTGCGTATTGACAGCGCCATTGTGAAGCTGATGTACGAGAATTTTATCAGCGTTCACATTCCTCTTAACGATGGCGGAAAGCACATCGTAAGCGATAGGATCGGAGCTGAAAGCCTTGTCGCAAGTAGCGGTGTCAGGAGTGCATTTTACTGCATCTTCCTTCTCATACACCACACTGTAACCGATCAAGCTCCACAGACCCGCCAAGCGATTATCGGCAGTAAACTCAAGCCACTGACACGGACAATAACCTTCGTCTTCGTATTTTGCCATAATTTTTCCTCCTTGCGTAATAACGCGTTCTTTGTGGTTTATTTACTACTGATGAAACAGAGCCAAAACTCTTCATCACTACAATTATAACACATTTTACATAAAATTGCAAATTATATATGTCAATTGGGACGGGGATTTTTGACAACATATCTATTATAAAGGATATATGTAAAATTGAATTTATTTACTTGAAACTACGGCTTTTGGATTAATTTTGGGGGCGATAATTGTTATAAAATAATGAAAGACTCTTAACTTTATGCTAAGAGTCTTTTATATGTTGTGTCATGCTAATATAACTCAAATGTTCTGTGATATAAATTTACTAGTTCTACACCTAATAAAAGAAATCTTTTTGTAAACAAAAAATCAACCAGATTCTTATTTCTGATTGATTTTGCATAAATTCTGTTTGATGGCGTTCGAACAGAAACATTATTGGTGCGGATGAGAGGACTCGAACCTCCACGCCGTTGGCACTGGTTCCTAAGACCAGCGCGTCTGCCAGTTTCGCCACATCCGCAAATTTCTATTGACAACAATTATTGTAGCACATTTTTTTAGTAAATGTCAATAGAAATTTATAAGAATTAACTAAAGTAAATTATAAATATTTTTTTAGCTTTTCTACAGTGTTTTCTTGGAAACTAATGAAATCTTTTAAAATATTTTTTACATTCTCACTTACATTAGGATTTTGATTCCAAAGTTTTGTACCTTCAATAATTCCCATATTAGTACCTTGAAGCATCATTTCGGAAATTTTAGAATTACTTCTATCTGTTAAAGTGCTCATTTCAACACTCATCCATCCCATAGCTTTTTGCATAGGGTTTAATTGTTCTGTTTCATCTGCATAATTTTCCATTTCAGTTTTAACTCTAGCAAGTAAATTATTATACTCATTTGATTGAAACAATAAATCTTCTTTTAAATTAGAATCTTCTACTTTTTTTGAAACATTGGAAATAGAATCTATTCCCATTTGCAAACCTTTACTAATCTCATTTAATACATATTTAGAATTATTACTCATATATAAAAACCTCCATTCAAAATTATTATTATCCAAAAATTATAAAATATGCTAAAATTATGATATAATTCAAAAAATAAATTGCAAGAAAGAAGGTACTATAAAATGAAAATAATTAGTAAACAAAAAAATAGTAAGATGTGTGTAATATGCGGGCTAGATAATGAATATGGAGTGAAAGCACCTTTTTATAATATGGAAGATGGTAGTGTAATGACCGTATTTAAATACAAAGAGTATCATCAAAGTTATCCTCTAAGAGTTCATGGTGGACTTATTACAGCAATGTTAGACGAAATGGGATTAAGAGCATTATGGGCTAAACAAGGAAATGAGGAGCAATTTGGAGTGACAATTTCTCTAGATACTAAATATAGGAACCCAGTACCATATGAAGTTCCACTAATAGGAAAAGGAATAGTTGTGAAAGAAAACTCAAAATTTTTCATAACAGAATCAAGTATAATGAATGAAAAAGGTGAAATATTAGCAAATGGAACAATAAAGTATATAAAATTGGATGTAAATAAAATTGCAGAAGATGCATCTCAACATGAAGAAATGTGTTATCTAATAGATGATGGATTAAAAGAAATTAATTTTGAAATGATGAAAAACTAAAATGTTATAGATGTTAAATTTTTAACATCTATTTTTTTACGCCAAAATTTTCCAACTTAAAAATAAAAAAATTAACCATAATAAAAATATAAAATAAAAAGGAGGTTTTTATGAAAAAGTTTGTAAGTTTAACATTAATTTTAATTTTTGTTTTTGCAATTAGTTTTACTATGCCAGTACAAGCTGATACTCTTAATAATATTACAGTATCTGTAGATAAAGATACAATACATCCAAATGAAGAAGTAACTGTAGAAGTAGACTTTGGTCAAGACTTAGGTTCTTATACGGTAGATGTAGCTTATGATAATAACTTATTTGAATATGTATCATCAGAAGGTGGAACAGAAAATGATAATGGAACAAGAGTAAGATTATATTACTTTGATTCAGCTGGTGGAACAAATCCACGTAGAACCATGTCAATTACATTTAAAGCAAAAAGCGATATTATAACATCAAATCCTACAGAATTTAGTATAACAGCAGAAGGGCTAGCTAATAATGATGCATCTGTAACTTATGACGATATTACAACTCCTATAGTTAAAAGTGTTGTAGTGGAACCTATATATGTAGACTATGATATAAACTTAGAATATACGGGAGATATAATAGTAAATGAAGAGAAAGATATGAAGATTTCTATATCTTCAAGCATGGGAAAAAACTATGAACATACAAGAATATTAGCAGAGGCAACTACACCAGATGGAGGAAGTGTAAAATTATTTGGAACAGATAATCAAGATTTAGAACATGACATAATACAAAGTGGATGGGGATCGGCAGAAGGTGATGCTATAGGAGGAAAAGATGTAAATAAAGAATTAAATGTAAGAGGTATATTTGATAAAGTAGGGAATTATACACTTACATTTAAATTGATAGACAGGGATAGTTCAGATGCTGAAATTGTAAAAGAAACATTTAATATTGAAGTAAAAGAAGCTTCTTCGGAACCATCTGAAGGAGAAAATGAAATAAGTAATGAGGTTGTAGATGAAAATGTAAATAGTATAGGTAATAATACAACAGGAATAACTAATAATGAAGAACCAGAAACATTGCCTAAAACAGGAAATACAATTTATTTTGTTATAATTCCAATTCTTGTAGTAGGAGTAATTTTATATTTTGTTTTAACAAGAAGGAAAAATTAAAAAGATTTGTGATTTCTAAAAAAGAAGTCACAAATACATAGGATAAGAGGTTTTATTATGAGAGCCAGAAGAGAAAAAAGACAAGCTAAAAAAAATAAGATAAGAAATATTATGAGAATAATTATTACATTTCTTATTTTGGGAACAATTATATATATAGTTTATGGTGTTTATAATGAAAGCAAAATAAAATTTGTACAAGAAGAAAAAAATGATATACAAGAAAAATACTCTAGAATAAGTACAGAAACTATAATAATTGACGATAAGCATAAATTAGAAAGAAAAGTACCAGAAACATATTTAAATTATAAAGTAAGTGCAAGGATAGAAATACCGAAATTAAATATAGATTCCAATGTGCTTGAGGAATATTCTAAAGAAGGATTAGAAGAATGTGTTTCAAAATATTGGGGACCAGAACCAAATGAAGTAGGAAATTACTGTATAGCTGGACATAACTATGGTAGAAAAAATATGTTTGGATATTTAGGAGATTTAGAAATAGGAGATAAAATATATTTATCAGATAATAAAAATGGCAAATATACTTATAGCATATATGAAATGTATAGAGTAGAAGCTGATAATACAAATCCACTTAATCAGGTAACAAATGGTAAAAGAGAAATTACACTAATAACATGTTCTAGCTATTCTGAAAAAAGATTAATAGTAAAGGCAGTTGAAGAATAAAAAATGAAAAAGAAAACGATATTTTTAATAATACTGCTATTTTTAATTATAATTCCTATTACAAGTATGGCAACAGAAAGAAAAGAAGGAATAGAAAACTTTCCAGATAGCTATAAGCCATATTTATTAGAATTGCAAAAAAAATTTCCTAATTGGAAATTTACAGCATTATATACAGGGTTAGATTGGAATTATGTAATAGATAATGAAAATAAATTTGGAGTAAACCTAGTTCCAAAATCTTATTCAGATAGATGGAAAAATACAAATCCAGGAGAATATAATGTAGAAGTTGATTCTGGATGGGTAGATGCCTCTAGAATAGCAGTAGAATATGCTATGGATCCGAGAAATTTTTTAAATAGTGTAAGAATTTTTCAATTTGAAGGTCTTTCATATGATGAAAAAACAAACACAAAAGATGGGATAGAGAAAATATTATATGGTACAGAATTTTATAATACCACAGTTCAATATGTAACTAGTAGTGGCAGTACAATAACTATGGATAAAAAATATTCTGATTTAATATTGCAAGCTGGAAAAACGTCATTAGTAAGCACATATCATTTAGCATCAAGAATAAAACAAGAAGTTGGACCATTTTTAACACATGCATCCATATCAGGAACTGTAAGTGGATATGAGGGATTATATAATTTTTATAATATAGGAGCAACAAGTTCGTCAGAGCCTATGGGAGCAATAAGAAAAGGGCTTCAATATGCTAAAGATGGTAATGGGGCAAGTGAAACAATAAAAAATAAATATTTAATTCCATGGAATACAAAAGAAAGAGCAATAACTGGTGGAGGAATTTTTATTGGGTCAAGTTATATAAATTTAGGACAAGATACAGTTTATCTTCAAAAATTTCACGTGGTAGATAATAATAGTGGCGAATTATTTTGGCATCAATATATGACAAACGTATTAGCTCCATATAGTGAATCTAAATCAATCTATAATGGATATAATAATATGGGAATGTTAAATACAAGTATGAACTTTATTATTCCAGTATATAATAATATGCCAGAAGAAGCGGTGGAGAATCCAAATATACTTGAAAGTGATTTTTCTAAAGATAATACCAAAGTTTATGCAGATGTACAAACAACTTTAAACATTAGAACTGGACCTTCTACATCATATGAAGTAATAACATCTGTAGATAAAAATGAAATTATGACTAGAATTGCAAAAGGAAAACAATCAGGAGAATTATGGGATAAAGTAAGATTAGAAAATGGTATTACAGGATATGTATTTCAAAATTATTTAAAAGAAGTGCCAGAAAAACAAATAGAGGAGATAAAACTTAGTATAGATAATACAGTAATAAACAAAGGCGAAACTAAAAAAATAAATGTTGAAATCTTACCAGAAGAAGCAAAAGATCATGAAGTAGAATTTTCATCAAGTGATAATACAATTGCAAGAGTAGACAGTGTGCGGAAATGTATTAGGAATAAAATCTGGAAGTGTTACAATAACAGTAAAAGCGAAAGAAAACAATGTATCTAGTAAGATAGATATACAGGTATATACTAAAGTTACAGATTTAGAAGTAAATGTAGAAAATTTGGTTTTACAAATTGGAGAAGAATTTATATTAAATCCAATAATATATCCAGTAGATGCAAGTAATAAAAACGTAACATATAAGACAGACAATGGCAATATATTAAAAGTAGATACTAATGGGAAAATTACAGCATTAGAAAAGGGAGAAGCTAAAATAATTATTACTACAGAAGATTCAAATATAATAAAAGAAGTAAATGTAACTGTAATAGAAAAAATAAATGAAGATGAAATTAGTTTTGATGAATCATTAAAGATACAAGGAAATAAAATAAGTGGATGGAATATAAAAGAACTTACTGTAAATGATATAAAAGAAAAAATTAATACTATTTATACAATTGAGATATATAACAAAGATGATAAATTATTAACAGAAAATGAAATAGTAGGAACAGGATCAAAAATAAAAATACTAGATAATGATGTATTAAAAATAAAGTTTGAAATTGTAATATATGGAGATGTGAATGGAGATGGAAAAATAAACAGTATTGATTTATTAGTATTACAAAGGCATATACTAGAAATAGAAAAATTAAACGGAGTGTTTTTAACTGCAGGTAATATAAATAAAGATGGAAAAAATCCATCTTCAATAGACTCACTTTTAATACAAAGACATATATTAGAATTAAAATTTATTGAACAATGAAAGGATTTTAGATGAAAAGAATTATAGTTTCTTTAATAATATTATTAGCTTTATTGACAACTATATCTTTGGCAGAAACAGAAATAGAAATGATAACTGATAAAGATTATATAAAAAAAGATGAAGAAATAAATGTAGAAGTAAACATTACAAATACAAATGTTGCAGCCTTAACGTTAGAAATATTTTTTGATAATACAAATTTAGAGTATATTGGAGAAATAGAAAATGCAAATTACAGTAATAATAGAATTATTTATACTTGGGTATCAGAAGATGGTAAAAACAAAAATATAGTAAATATAGGAACATTTAAGTTTAAAGCAAAACAAGAAGAAGGTACAGCAAATATTGTAGTAGAAGCGGAAGGTTATAATGAAAATGGAAATACGGTAAATATTAATAGTAATAATACAGAAGTAAAGATATTAAAAGAAAATGTAGCAATACAAAATAATGAAACAACTAATGAAAGTACTAGTACAGATAATGTGGATTTAAAAGTATTAAGATTAAATCATGAAGGAATAAGCCCAGATTTTTCAAAAGATATAAAAGAATATTATTTTATAGCAGATAGTTCTATTAAAAACTTAGAAGTAACGGCAATTCCTGAAAATAGTAAGGCTATAGTAAAAATAAGTGGAAATAATAATTTAAAAATGGGATTAAATACAATAAACATAGATATACAATCAGAAGATAAAACAAAAAATAATAATTATAAAATATATGTAACTAGAACAAATGATATAGAAAAAGCTAATGCAAATTTAGAAAATTTAGCAATAAGGCAAGTAACTATTTCTCCTGAATTTGATGAGAATATAACTAATTATAGAGTGAACGTAGATAATTTAGTTAATAGTGTAGATATTTTAGCAATTCCAATAAATATAAATGCAAAAGCAGAAGTAAGTAATACAAAAAATCTACAAATAGGAGATAATATAATAGAAGTTGTAGTAATTGCTGAAGATGGAATAACAAAGAAAAAATATGAAATAAATGTTCATAGAAGAAATGAGCAAGAGGAAGCAGAATACGAAGCAGAACAAAAACAGCAAGCAGAAAAACTATCATTTATATTAGAAGAACAAAAAAATGAAGAAAATGCTAATGCAAATAATGGAGAAATAGAAGAAAACATGAAAGATATTATTCCATATATTATTTTAGTAGTAGCAGTAATATGTATAACTGTTGCTATAATAGTTATAAAGAAAAAAGAAAAATAAATCAATCTTTACATAAGATTGATTTTTTTTGTATTTCATGTTAAATTAAGTAAAGTAATATTATGATACTTATTATTTAAGAAAGGAAGATTATATATGAGAATTATATTAGCCTCACAATCACCAAGAAGGAAAGAATTAATGGATTTAATGGAATTAAATTATGAAGTAATTGTAAGTCATGCAGATGAAACTTTTAAAGATGGATTAACAATAGAAGAGCAATCTAAAAGACTGGGATATATTAAAGCAAAAGCAGTATTTGATAAAACAGAGGGCGATAGAATAGTTATTGGTTCTGACACTATGGTATTAAAGGATAAAGAAGTTTTAGAAAAACCAAAAAATAAAGAAGATGCAATAAGGATGTTAAATTTACTCAAAAATACAGACCATAGAGTTATAACAAGTCTTACTATATTAATTCAAGACGGGGATAAATATACCGAGTATGTAGATTATGACATAGCTAAAGTATATTTTAAAGATATGAGCGAAAAAGAAATATTGAAATGGATTGAAGAAGGAAATCCATATGATAAAGCAGGAGGATATGCAATACAAAGTAAGTTTGGAGTATTTGTAGACAAAGTAGAAGGTAATTATTTTACAGTTGTAGGTTTACCTATACACAAATTATATGATGTTATTAAAAATTATATATAAAAGGATTTTATTATGGAAAATATACCAGTTGAAAAAAATAAAGAATATATAGTAGATATAATTGATAATGGATTTGAAGGAGAAGGAATTGCTAAGATAGATGGATATACTATCTTTATTAATGGTGGCATAAAAGGAGAAAAGTGCAAAATACTAATTGTTAAAGTTACTAAATCACATGGCTATGGAAAACTAATTGATATTATAGAGAAATCTAAGTATAGAGTAGAAGCGGATTGTACTACATATAAAAGATGTGGAGGATGTAATTTAAGACATATAGAATATAATAAAACATTAGAAATGAAAAGAGATGTAGTACAAAATTTAGTAAATAAGGCTTTAGAAAATAAAATAACAGTAAATAATACAATAGGGATGGAAAAGCCATATTATTATAGAAATAAGGCTCAATATCCATTTGGAATTAATAAAAATGGAGATAAAGTTTTTGGTATATATGCAAAAAGAACGCACGAAATTATTGAGATAGATGATTGCAAAATACAAAATCCTATTTCAGAAAAGATGGCAAGAGAAGTGCTTGAGTTTGTGAGAGAAAACAATATATCAATATATAATGAAGAAACAGGAAAAGGACTTGTTAGACATTTAATAGTAAAAGTTGGTATAAAAACTAATGAGGTTATGTGTGTTATAGTATTAAATGGAGAAAAGTTTGAAAAAGAGCAAGAGTTTGTTAATATCTTACTTGAAAAATTTAATAAAGACAACAAAAATGAATTCAAAATAAAAACAATTGTAAAAAATATTAATACTAAAAATTCTAATGTGATTTTAGGAGATAAAAATATTGTATTATATGGTGACGGATATATTAATGATAAGTTAGGAAAGTATATATTTAAAATATCTCCTATGTCGTTTTATCAAACAAATCCAGTTCAAACAGAGATATTATATAATAAAGCAATTGAAGCGGCAAAACTTAAAAAAAGTGATGTGGTCTTAGACTTATATTGCGGAATTGGAACAATTGGAATATATGCATCTTCACTTGTAAATAAAGTGTATGGTATAGAAATTGTAGAACAAGCTATAGAAGATGCAAAAGAGAATGCTAGAATAAATAATATAGAAAATATTAAATTTAGATGTGGTGCAGTAGAAAACATATTAGAAGATTTAATAAAAGAGGAAAATATAATACCAAATATTGTATTTGTAGATCCTCCAAGAAGAGGTTTAGATAAAAATACTGTAGATAACATTTTAAAGCTAAAACCAGAAAAAGTAATATATATTAGCTGTAATCCTGCAACTATGGTAAGAGATATAAATATGATGGAAGCGGAATATGATGTAAAAGAAATTCAGCCGGTAGATATGTTTCCATATACGAGTCATGTGGAATGTGTAGCAGTGCTAGAATTATAAGCAGTAAACATTAGGAGAGTAAAATATGAAAGATTATCATAAATGGTGTGAAGAATTACTAAATAATTGGAAACAAAAAAATATAGAAAACATAGTTAATTTATTTGATGAAAACGTAGAGTATTATGAGAGTCCTACAGAGAAAATAGAGGACATAAAAGAAATTAGAAAAGTGTGGGAAGAGATAAAAGAACAAAATATGAGTAATATTGAGTTCAATATACTATGTGAAAATAATAAATGTTGTATAGTTAATTTTATTTTGAAAGACATAGTATCATATGACATGATATATCAAATAAAATTAAATGAGAACAACAAATGTGTGTTTTTAAAACAATGGTATATGGAGATGTAAATATGAAAATGAAAATATAAATGTTTGGAGATAAAACCTGATTGGAGGTGCTAGAAAAAGCACTTCCTTTTTTTAGGGCTTTATGATAGAATGTTAAAAAATAACAATATAAAGATAAATAGGGGTAAAAAATATGGAGATATTGAAGGATAAAAATAATGAAAATTATATAAAAGATATAAATCCATTCGAAAAATATAAAAAGATAGATAACGATGTAGTTTCGTTTTATATGCAGTATAATCATTTGAAAAACATATATAGACAAGGTTGGTTAAAGGTAAGAATAGGATTAGAGCATAAAGAAAAATGCGAATCAGTTGCAGACCATTCATTTTCAATGGCTTTATTAGCAATTACGATGATAGAAAAATATAACTTATCATATGATACTTTAAAATGTATAAAAATGTGTATTATCCATGAGTTAGGAGAAATATATGCTGGAGATTATACTCCATATGATAAAATAACTAAAGAAGAAAAACATTTAAAAGAAAAAGAAGCAATTCAAAAAGTTTTAAAATCTTTAGATTTTGATAATGATTTCTTAGAACTATGGGAAGAATTTGAAAAAAGAGAAACAAAAGAAGCAAAATTTGTTAAAAATTTAGACGAATTAGAATTTATATTACAATCAGCAGCATATGGCTTAGATACTTCTAGTTTTAAAAGAAGTATTGAAAATATAACAGATGAGCACTGCAAGGAAATAGTTAATTCTCTAATAGATCTTACTAAAAATAATAAAAAGCCAACAGTTGAAGGATAAAATTATTTATTAATTAAGGGAGATTAATTATGAAAACAGAATATGAAATAAGAATTTTAGAAATTAATAAGGAAGAAATTATAAAAAAATTAGAAGAACTAGGAGCTATAAAGAAAGGAAAATTTAAACAAAAAAGATATGTTTATGATTTAAGACCAGCAGAAAAAGGCAAATGGATTAGACTTAGAACTAACGGAGAACATACCACTCTTACTTATAAAGATGTAGTAAGCAATACAATAGATGGAACAAAGGAAGTTGAATTTGAAGTAGAAGATTTCCATAAGGCAAATGAATTTCTAAAAAAGATAGGTTTTAAAAATAGAAGTTATCAAGAAAACGAAAGAATACAATACATTTTAAATGATGTAGAAATAGATATAGATTCATGGCCAATGATACCAACTTATATGGAAATAGAAGGAAAATCAAAAGAAGAGGTTCTTAATATGAAAAAGATTCTAGATATTGATGAAAGTAAGGTAACAACTTTAAACTGTGATGATATTTATAAACAAATTTACAAAATAGATATTTCAAAAATTAAAGAATTAAAGTTTTAAATTAATTTCATTTTGAAAATAATTTAAGAAAGAGAGAAAATATGGGAAAAGTTTTAAAAGTAAGAGAAGTTGGAGATCCTATTCTTGAAAAGAAATGTGAAGAAGTAAATATAAAAAATATTGATGAAGAGATTATAGACATTATGGAAGACTTAAAAGCAACATTAGAATATGGAACAGGATTAGGAATAGCAGCACCACAGATAGCAGTAAATAAAAGAATTATTGTAGTAGGAGCCAAAAAAGAAAATATAAAATATAGTGATGCAGAAGAAATAGCAATAACGGCAATGATAAATCCAACATGGAAGAAGTTATCAGAAGATGCAGATGTGCAATACGAAGGTTGTATGAGTGTACCAAGCATAAGAGGAAAAGTAGAAAGATATAAAAATATAGAATTGACTTATTATAATGAAAATGGAGAGAAAATAGTAAAACCATTAAATGGATTTTTTGCAAGATTAGTTCAACACGAATGTGACCATTTAGATGGAATAATATTTTTAAAAAAAGTAAAAGGAACTAATGGATTT